>JBAQHA010000125.1:0-2397 GCA_049288075.1 Oricola sp. | reverse complement strand
CAGCGCCTCAGCTATTACAACATCGAAGTGTTGAATCTCTGGATGTCGGACACGGGAACACTTGCGATTCCTCGATCTGTCGACCTCCGGCAATATGAAGGCCTGATTATCCACCCGACTGTCTCCTACAATCCGGAGAACATCGCCCGTCTAGATCGGCACCTTTCCGTCAAGTTGAAGGACTGGCCGGGCGTCAAGATCCTGGCCAAGCAGGACGAGATGTGGCGTTACGCGGAGGTCGACGTTTTCGCCACCGCAAACCGTTTCGATCTGATCCTCACCTGCCTGCCGCCATCCGAGTGGGAGAAGATCTACTCGAAATCGATGTCCGCCGGCTGCGAATTCTTCCAGACGCTGACGGGCTACGTCTCCTCGGCCCAGAGGGCACTTGACTATGTGCCGTTGTCTGATCGAACGGTCGATGTCGGGTATCGCGGGTCGCAACAGCCTTGGGCGTTCGGGCGTCTTGCCTGGGAAAAGCGCGATATCGGGCGCACATTCGCCGAAACCGTGCAATCGAGCGACCTGAAGCTCGATATCACCAACAACTGGTCGGGGCGGCTTAGTGGCGAGTCCTGGTACAAGTTCCTTCAGAACAGCAGGGCGACCCTTGGGGTTGAATCCGGTTCGAACGTATTCGACGCCGATGGCTCGATCAACAAACGGGTCCAGAAATTCGAAAGCGGCGTTGGCCGTTCTCTGTCCGAAACAGAACTCTACAAGCGTATCAGCGAGGAGATCATCGGTGACGAGGAGGGACGCATCGACTACGCGCAGATCTCGCCGCGCCACTTCGAGGCTGCTGCCGCCTACACTCTTCAGATCCTCTACCCAGGAAAATATTCCGGCATTTTGAAACCCTGGCGTCACTACGTTCCGCTTGAGCGAGACATGTCGAACATCGAAGAAGTGGTTGCGTTTCTGCGCGACGATGAGAAGGTCGGGGAAATGGTCAGGCGGGCGCGGTCGGAGATCATCGACGCCTCCGATTATCACTATGAGACCTATGTCGCGAAGCTGGATGACCGTATCGGGAAAATATTCTTAGACCGCGGTGTGCCTATCCGATCGCCCGAGACCGCCCCGAAAGCGAACGTATTGCTTCTGATGGCGCATGAGCCGACGCTTGACCCGCGGATAGACTGGCTCGCCAGCAGCCTGAGTGAACGCGTCAACCTCTGCGAAATAGGGACCTATGATTACGGGGTCGAGGCGGACGGACCCACTTTACAACGTCATTCGCCAACGCGTTCCCGGTTGCGCATTAAGCCGGAATTCCGCGATTTTATTGCCGACCCCCTGTTCGAAGAACCTACTTCGGCGGGTGCGGTCGCGGATTCGACGTACAGGTTGCTTATACGCACTAGCAATCCGGATTTGTTTCGACGCATCGCGCCAAACTACGGAATCCTGACGGAACGTGAGCGCGAGCAGGTCGTTTCGTATAGCCAGCATTTCATCAAGATCGCTGAGGCGCTTGTGGAAGCCGGCAGAAGACTCGACAGTTGTTCCGCGATCGTCGCCGCCGATTTGGATACGTTGTTGGCGGGCGCCATTCTAGCGGAGCATTTCGGTGTGCCGTTGATCTACGACGCACACGAATTCTGGCCGCGACAGGATGTGGCGAGCACTCAGGCAGAAATGCAATTCTGGGAAAGGATAGAACGCTTGCTGCTCCCTGCGACAAGCGTACGAGCCACTGTCTCAACGACCCTGGCCGAGTTGATGACATCCATTTACGGATACGACTTTCTGTCGGTACCGAACGCGACAACCAATACCAACGCGCTGCAGGAGAACAAGCCTAAGTGCCTGCCCAAAGACGGTTGGATAGATTTCCTGTTCCAAGGCAGGTTTGCGCCGCAGCGAGGCATTGAAGAACTCGTCGAAGCATGGCCTGAAGTCGATAGCCGAGCAAGGCTCGTATTGAGGGGACCGCAGAACGTTTACCGGGACGAAATCGAAGCTCTGGTCGGAAAATCCGGTTTGCTAGGCGACAGAATCATCATCGAAGCCCCGGTCACTGAAGATGAATTGATCAACGCTGCGTCTTGCGCGCATGTAGGCATAATCCCCTACAAGCCCGTCGGTGCAAATTACGCAAATTGCTGTCCGAACAAACTGTCGCAATATTTGGCGGCAGGCCTGCCGATCCTAGCGAACAGGACGAATTTTGTCGGCCGGTTTGTCGGGGAAAATCGCTTGGGTGCAGTCTGTGATTTCAGTTCGGCCAGCGAGTTGAAAGGAGCAGTGGCGCAGATAGTGAACAGCCCGGCGGGCTACGCCGAGATGAGCGCCCGTTCGCTGAAAACGTTCCGCGAGAAATTCAACTGGAGCGTGGTAAGCAAGGATTTCACGGACGCCATCGTACAGGCCGCGGAAGCGAACCCCTGTCGT
>JBAQHA010000124.1:0-4796 GCA_049288075.1 Oricola sp. | reverse complement strand
CTTCACGGCATCGTCGATATCGGCCGGATTGTAGTTCTTGCCGGGCTTGAAGCCGAGCAGGTCGGCGACGGTGGCCGACGAAACGCGCGTATTGCCGCGAACGGAAATGCTGCTGACGACGGCGGCTTCGGCCGCATCGACTGTCAGGAGGTTCAGCGCAATGCTGCCGCCGACGGCAGGCGTCAGGGCCAAAGCGATGGCCGATGCAGCGCTTAACAACTTGAATGCCGGCTTCATTGGGTTCGTTCCCCCATTCCCGTGTCCGCCCCCAAACCGGGTGTCTTTTACATAAATCATTGAATTGACCGTATTACAGGCTTTCCAAACACACGCAAGGGTTCAGGTTAAAATCCATTTACGAACCGACCCGCCGTGGCAAAATCGCCACTCGCGACCTTCAGCTATGGTAAACATTTTACCTAAAATCAGACCTAGCTTCCACTGAACAGCATAGAGATATCATTCCAGGTCGCAAACACCATGAGCCCCAGAATCAACCCGAATCCGATGCGATACCCGAATTCCTGAGCCTGTTCCGGCACTGGCTTACCCCTTAGCGCCTCGAAGAGATAGAAAACGAGGTGCCCACCGTCCAGAATCGGCACCGGCAACAGGTTCAGAAGGCCGATCGAGATCGACAGGATTGCCGCCAGATTGAGAAGCGCGACGAATCCCAGCGTCGCCACCTGCCCCGACATTTGCGCCACGCGGATAGGCCCGCCAATCTGGTCCGCCTTCTCTCGGCCGGTGAACACACCTGCGATATAGCCGCCCGTGCGTTCGACGACGTACCAGGTCTCGCTGACGGCCATGATTATGGATTCACCAAGACCGTAGTTCTCGATTCGGTGGCCGCCCGTCTTGCTGTCGTTCAGCACGCCGATGACGCCCTGCTCCATTTTGTTGCCGAAACGATCCTTGATTTCGAGTCGTTCCGGCGTGACCGCGAAAGTCAGGTCCTTGCCATCCCGCTCCATGACCATTTCGATTGGTGTGCCCGCGCGCACCGACACGTATCGCTGAACGTCGGAGAACTGCTTGACCGGAATGCCGTCAAGGCTGACGAAACGATCGCCCGGCTGAATGCCGAGCCGCTCCGCAATGCTGTTCGCCCGGATTTCGGACACCACCGGATCGGCCACGCCCCGGCCGAAAACCGAGAAGATCAGCGTGAAAATAACGATCGAGAACACGAAATTCGCGGCCGGGCCGGCAAAGACGGTGGCGGCGCGGCGCCCGACCGACTTGTGCGGAAAGGCGACGGCCCGTTCCTCCGGCGAGAGACTGTCGCCATCGCGCCCTTCCGGCATGGATGTGGCATTCATGTCGCCAACGAACTTCACGTATCCGCCAAGCGGAATCCACGACAGCCGCCAGCGCGTACCGCGCCTGTCGTTGAAGCCGACGAGTTCCGGCCCGAACCCGACGGAGAAGACCTTGGCGCCAATCCCGCACCAGCGCCCGACCAGGTAGTGGCCGAGTTCATGAATGAAGACCACGATCATCAGGACGAACAGGAACGGCAGCACGGTTCCGATCAGAAAGCCGTTGGTGGCGAACACACGCGCCAGCAGTTCGGTCATGCTTGTAGCTCCCATTTGCCTCGCCTTCCTCTACACATTCAAATCGGGCGTCACCATGGCGCGATGCGTCATGCGATGGCGAAGAACGCTGCCGACGGCCGTGCGAAGCCGGATGCGAGAATGCACAATATCCACAAGGCGATCGCGGCGAAAACCAGTCCGTCGACCCGATCCATCACGCCGCCATGGCCGGGAATGATCCGGCTGGAGTCCTTAACTCCGGCGCGGCGTTTCACCCAGGATTCGAAAAAGTCGCCGACTTGCGACACGACCGACAGAATCGCGGCAAGGGCTGCCGCCAGCGCAAGCGAATGGAGCCCGGCAATCAAAAACACGATTATCGCGGCGATGACCGCTGCTGTCAGCCCGCCGATCGCGCCCGACCATGTTTTATTCGGCGAAATGGCGGTCGCGATCTTCGGTCCGCCGAAATGCCGTCCCGCGAAATAGGCGCCGATATCGGTCGACCAGACAGCGGCGAACAGGAACAGGAGAGCGACCAGTCCGGAGGCTGACGCACCGGATTCGCGCAGCATGATCAGGGCAACGAGTGCGCCGCCCGAATAGAGGAAACCGGCGACCGACCACATTCCACCAACCAGAATGACGGAAGCGACGGCGAACAGCACCGTTGCTGACGCCCAGATCACGGGCATCGCGCCATTCGGTGCGAAAAGCGCTCCAAGGAAGACAAGGCCGAGAAAGAAGAAGCCAAGCAGACGGATGCGGTCATCACCGTTCGGGCAGACGACATCAACCCACTCGGCCCAAACGAGCATCGCGATCGCCGTCGAAACGACGGCAAACATCCAGCCGCCGGCAAACGTCGCAATCAGGACGACGGCGCCCAGCACGAGGGCCGACAGCATGCGCGCCTTGAGATTGCTCACAGCGCGACGTCCTTGGGCGGCTGCACGCCGCCGTAGCGCCGTGTCCGCGTCGCGAATTCGTCGAGCGCCTTTTCAAACCACGTCTTGTCGAAGTCGGGCCACATGCACGGCAGGAAAACGAACTCCGAATAAGCGGCCTGCCAGAGCATGAAATTCGAAAGCCGCATCTCGCCGCTGGTGCGAATGACGAGATCGGGATCGGGTTGGCCCGCAGTATCGAGTGACGCCGCGATATCCGCCTCTGTCAAATCGGCGGGGCCGCGCCCCCCGCCCGCGAGGCGCGTCATCGCTTGCACCGCCGCGCGCCGGATCTCGTCGCGTCCGCCGTAGTTGAACGCGATGTTCAGATTGAGCCCCGTGTTATGGCGGGATTTCGTCTCCGCGGTGTCCACCAGGCCGATAATGTCGGGCGAAAGGCCATCCCGGCTGCCGATGACGCGAACACGGACGCCGTTGGCGCAGAGTTCAGCCAGGTCGCGCGTGATGAACAGGCGCATCAGGCCAAGCAGATCGCGCACTTCCTGGGCAGGTCGCGACCAGTTCTCGGAGGAAAACGCGTAGAGCGTCAGATGCCCGATGCCGAGATCGGCCGCTGCGCGCACCGTCCGGCGGACCGCGTCCACGCCAGCCTTGTGCCCGAAGCCGCGCGGCATCCCGCGCGAGGCAGCCCACCTGCCGTTGCCATCCATGATGATGGCCACGTGGTTGGGGAAAACCCCATCCTGATTTCCGATGTCATCGGCCGAAGAAATCTGTTTCACTCCCGATGATGAGCCAGCCGAGCGACATTCCGGCTAGACCTGCATGATCTCTTTCTCTTTCTCCGCCAGTAGGGCGTCGATCTTCGAGATCGACTGGTCCGTCTGCTTCTGGACGTCGTCAGACATCGTGCGGCTATCGTCCTGGCTGATGTCGCCGTCCTTTTCGAGGCGCTTCAGAGTATCCATACCATCGCGTCGCACATGGCGCACGGCAATACGCGCGTTTTCCGCATATTGATGGGCGATCTTCACCAGCTCGCGCCGGCGCTCTTCGTTCAGTTCTGGCAGCGGAACGCGCACCGTCGTCCCATCGGTCATCGGATTGAGACCGAGCGTGGATTCGCGGATCGCCTTTTCGACGGCGGATACCATCGACCGATCCCAAACCGATACGGCGAGCATCCGCGGCTCCGGCACGGTGATATTGGCGACCTGATTGAGGGGCATCTGCGAACCGTACGCGTCGATGGTGATAGGCTCCAGCAGCGATGCCGATGCACGCCCGGTGCGCAGACCGCCGAGATCGCCCCTGAAAGACGCAATCGCGCCTTCCATGCGGCGCTTCAGATCTTCGATATCGAATTCCTGATTCATCTTGTTCTTCCTTTTCTGCGTTACGAGGCGCGTTGCTCGGTCACCAGGGTGTACCGGCCGTCGCCGCGTAAAATATCCGAGAAGCCGCCGCACTCGTGAATCGAGAAAACGACGATGGGGATGCCATTCTCGCGGGTCAACGCGACCGCGGCGACATCCATGACCGACAAGCCGCGGGCAATCACCTCGTCATGGGTGATAGCGATGAAACGTTCTGCGTCAGGAACAAGCTTCGGGTCGGCCGAATAGATGCCGTCGACCTGAGTGCCCTTGAACAGGGCGTCCGCCCCGATCTCGGCGGCGCGCAACGCTGCGGCCGAGTCGGTCGTGAAATAGGGATTGCCGGTACCGCCCGCAAAAATGACCACGCGCCCCTGCTCGATGTTCCACATCGCCTTGCGTTGCGAGAAGCTCTCGCACAACTGCGGCATCGCGATGGCCGACAGGACGACGGCATCGACGTTCTTTTTCACCAGGGAAGTACGCAACGCCAGCGAATTGATGACCGTCGCCAGCATGCCCATATGGTCGCCGGTCACCCGGTCGCCACCCTTCGAGGCCACAGCCACGCCGCGAAATATGTTGCCGCCGCCAATCACGACGGCGACCTGCACGCCCATGTCGATGGCTTCCTTGATGTCGCCAGCGATGCGGTCCGCCACCTCGACATCGATTCCGAAGCCCTGATTGCCCATCAGGGCCTCGCCGGAAACCTTGAGCAGGACACGCTTAAACTGGGGAACAAGGGTCATGTGGGATCATAAAAACATCTGTTGAATCGTGTCCCCGGATACATGAAGGGCACCGCGTTGTCACGCGGTGCCCTCCTCGAAATCCGCAATCCAGAGAAATGCGCGGCGCCTGCCGATCAGCCCTTGGCTGCCGCGGCAACTTCCGCCGCGAAATCGGTTTCTTCCTTCTCGATTCCCTCGCCCAAAGCGAAACGAACGAAACCGGCTATCTTCGCC
>JBAQHA010000123.1:0-1610 GCA_049288075.1 Oricola sp. | reverse complement strand
TGCGGGTCGGCGAAGACGTCTTCGACGGTGTTGATCGGGCCCGCGGGCACGACTGCCTTTTCGAGCGCCGCTAGGAGGTTGTCGCGTTTCCAGCCCTTGGTCCTTTCCGTCAACAGCGCCGACAGTTCGACGCGGTTGCCGACGCGGGCGGCGTTGGTCGCATAGTGCGGATCGGCGGCGAGACCGTCGAGGCCGAGAACCTGACAGAACCGCGCGAACTGGCCGTCATTACCGACCGCGACGATGAGCCAGCCGTCTGAAACCTCGAAGGTCTGGTAGGGAGCGATGTTCGGATGGGCGTTGCCGAGTCTGTGCGGCGCTACGCCCGAGGCAAGGAAGTTCATCGCCTGGTTGGCGAGGACGCCGGTCATGCAGTCGAGCAGCGACATGTCGATGTGCCTGCCCTTGCCGGTGACGGCGCGTTCGGCGAGCGCGGCCTGGATGGCGACGACGCCGTAGAGGCCGGTGAAGATGTCGGCAAAGGCGACGCCGATCTTCTGCGGTTCGCCGGCCGGATCGCCGGTCAGGTCCATGATGCCGCCCATTCCCTGGATCAGGAAATCGTAACCGGCGCGCGCCGCATAGGGGCCGTCCTGGCCGAAGCCGGTAACCGAGCAATAGACAAGGCGCGGATTGATCGCCGACAGGGCGGCGTAGTCGAGCCCGAATTTCGACAGCCCGCCGACCTTGAAGTTCTCGACCACGACATCGGCCTCCGCCGCCAGACGGCGGATGAGGGCGAGGTCGTCCTCGTTGCGGAAATCGGCGGTGACGGAGCGCTTGCCGCGGTTGCAGGCGTGGAAATAGGCTGCCGACTTTTCGCCGTCGCGTTCGATGAAGGGCGGGCCCCATTGGCGGGTATCGTCGCCCTCGGGGCTTTCGACCTTGATCACGTCGGCGCCGAGATCGGCAAGCGTCTGGCCGATCCACGGACCGGCCAGGATGCGCGCCAGTTCGAGCACGCGCAGGCCTTGCAGCGGCGCATCCATCAGAAGAAGGCCTGCAGCCCCGTCTGCGCGCGGCCGAGGATCAGGGCATGCACGTCGTGCGTGCCTTCGTAGGTGTTGACCGTCTCGAGGTTCTGCGCGTGGCGCATGACGTGGTACTCTTCCTGAATGCCGTTGCCGCCATGCATGTCGCGCGCCTGGCGCGCGATGTCCAGAGCCTTGCCGCAGTTGTTGCGCTTGACGAGGGAGATCATCTCGGGCGCGGCCTTGCCGGCATCGAGCAGGCGGCCAACGCGGAGCGAAGCCTGAAGTCCGAGCGCGATTTCCGTCTGCATGTCGGCGAGCTTCTTCTGGAACAATTGCGTCTGCGCCAGCGGACGGCCGAACTGTTTGCGCTCCAGCCCGTAGGCGCGGGCGCGGTGCCAGCAATCCTCGGCCGCTCCGAGCGCGCCCCAGGAGATGCCGTAGCGGGCGCGATTGAGGCAGCCGAACGGGCCTTTAAGGCCGGAGACGTTGGGCAGGAGATGCTCCTCGCCGACCTCGACATTGTCCATGACGATCTCGCCGGTGATAGAGGCGAGAAAGGACAGCTTGCCGCCGATCTTCGGCGCGGTGAGGCCCTTCATGCCCTTTTCGAGCACGAAGCCGCGGATCGCGCCGTCA
>JBAQHA010000122.1:0-2246 GCA_049288075.1 Oricola sp. | reverse complement strand
CGCGCCGTGGTCGCTCACGGCGATGCGCGCGGCGGACCCCTCGGCCGCGACCCGGATGGCGACAGGGGGCGTGCCATGTTCGAGCGCGTTGTTGGCGAGGTTCTTCACCGCTTCGCGCAGGCTGAAGCGGTCGCCGACCACGATGACCGGCTCTTCCGGCAGATCGAGCAGCGGCAAGTCGCCGTCGGTATCGGAGAAACGGCGCGTCTCCTGCTCGGCCTCGATGGCGATGCGGCGCAGATCGACAACTTCACGCGGCTCGGAATCGGTGCGGTGGGTCACCATTGCGTGGCTGAGCAGTTGGTCCGCCAGGCGACTGACGGCAACGGAACGGTCGAGGATGCGCTTGTTGATGCGACGAAGGCGGTCCGGCGATTCCTCGCCGGCAGCGAGTTGGGCCTGGGCGCGGATCGCGGTGATCGGCGTGCGCAGCTGATGGGCGGCGTCAGCGACAAAGGATTGAACGGCGCCGACGCGGCGGTCGAGCCGGCGGGTAAACCGGTTGATCGCATTGACGACCGTCTCGATTTCGCGCGGCGTCTCGATGTCGAAGGGCGAGAGGTCGTTCGGATCACGCGACAGCAGGGCTTTTTCCACGCGGATCAACGGAGCGAGCGCATAGCGGACGGCGAACCAGGCAAGAAGCAGCATCGCCAGCGCGGCCACGCCGACCAGGATCGCCGCCTTGGTGGCGATATCGCGGGCAAGCGCGATGCGCTCCTGAACGGTATGTGCGACGACAACGCTGACATTGCCGTTCACGCCGCGCTCGGCGATCGGCCGCGTCGTCATGACAGCGCGCACGGTTTCGCCGGAATAGGTGGTCTCGTAGGCTGTCGTCGCGGCCGTTCCGGCGCTTACGGGCAAGGGCAGGTCCGGATAGCCGGTCAGCGTCTCGCCGCGCGGCCCGACGACGCGATAGAACACGCGGTCGTTTCGCGCCAGCGACAGGAGTTCGAAGGCCGACGCCGGAAGATCGACCAGAATCTCGCCGTCGGCGACGCTGACCCGCTCGGCGATCTGGATCGAGGCGCCCGTGAGGAGGCGGTCATAAGCCTCGTTGGCCGCCTGGATGCCGTAGTTCCATGCCGACCAGAGGGCGGCTGTCGCGGCGGCGAGCAGGATCGCCGTCACCGCCAGCGCAAGCCGCATCGCGATCGACGGACGCCGCCGGACGGCGGGCGATTCAAGCGCGGCCGACATTCGCGGACACAAATGCCTGATAGCCGAGCCCGCGCAGGGTGCGGATCTCAAGCGAGGCGGAGGGCAGTTTCTTGCGCAGACGGGCGATGTAGAGTTCCACCGCGTTTAGGCCCGCTTCCTCGTCGAGACCGAACAGGCGCGAATGCAGCTCGTTCTTGGCGATCACCCGGCCGCGCGACGACAGGAGGATTTCCAGCAGCGACTGCTCACGCCGCGTCAGGACGCAGGGTTGGCCGGCGACCAGGACTTCGCGCGTTGCGGTGTTGAAGCGGATATCTCCCGCCTCGAGCACGGCATCGATCTCGCCATGGCGACGGCGCGCGACGGCGCGCAAGCGCGCCTCCAGCTCGCGGAAATCGAACGGCTTGACGAGATAGTCGTCAGCGCCGGCATCGAGCGCATCGACGCGGTCGTCGACGCCGAGCCTCGCGGTCAGCATCAACACGCCGAGCGTATCGCCGCGGGCGCGGATCTCCTTGAGGAGATCGTAGCCGGAGCCGTCGGGAAGGTTGATATCGAGCACCATCAGGTCGAATGGCTGGACAGCCAGGAACTGGCGCGCGTCAACGAGCGTGCGGGCCTTGTCGCAGACATGGCCCTGGCGCGACAGATTTTCGGCAATGGCATCGCAGACGTCCTCGGCGTCCTCGACAATCAGCAGCCGCACATGCTCCTCCCACAGTGCCTCCCGCCATGACAGCTAGGTGACAGCTTCGGACACTATAGGAACGGGGAGCGACGGCGCGCAACGCCCGTTGGCTCTTTGGGAGGACTACCTATGAAAAAACTGATCGGCCTCGCGGCCGCATTCACACTTGCATCCTCGATTGCCGCGTTCGCCTTCGAGCCCGGCGCCAGCGAGTGCATCGCTCCGGCGGGCGCCGGCGGCGGCTGGGACTTCTCCTGCCGTCAGGTCGGCAAGACGCTTTACGACATCAAGGCGATCGGCAACCCGATGCAGGTGACCAACCTCGCGGGCGGCGGCGGCGGCGTGGCTTTCGCCGAAGTGACCAACAAGCGCAACACCGACGACAACCTGCTGG
>JBAQHA010000121.1:0-4974 GCA_049288075.1 Oricola sp. | reverse complement strand
AGGTGGTCGGTCCCTTGCAGCCGACCTTGTAGAGGCAGTAGCCCTTGCGCGCGCCCTCGTCGTCGAAGGACTCGACGAACTGGCCGGCGTCGAAATGCGGCCGGCGATAGCACTTGTCGTGGATGCGTTGCGAATAGAACATCTTCGGCCGGCCCTGCCGGTCGAGTTCCGGGAACCGCTCGAAGGTCAGGATGTAGGTGATCACGGCCGTCATCACCTCGGCGATCGGCGGGCAGCCGGGCACCTTGATGATCGGCTTCGCCGCGAGTCCCGGCACCTTGTGGATCGGGGTGGCCTGGGTCGGGTTCGGCCGCGCCGCCTGGACGCAACCCCACGAGGCGCAGGAGCCCCATGAGATGATCGCCTTGCAGTGATCGGCGGCCTTGTGCAGTTGTTCCAGGTAAGGCTTGCCTCCGATGATGCAGCTCATGCCGTCCTGGTTCAGCGGCGGATTGCCCTCGCAGGCGAGGATGTAGTTGCCGTCGTATTTCTGGATCGTCTCCTCGATTATCGCCTCGGCCTGGTGGCCGGCGGCCGCCATGATCGTGTCGTCGTAGTCGAGCGAGATCATCGACAGGATGACGTCCTTGGCGAGCGGATGCGCCGAGCGGATGAAGCTTTCCGAGCAGCAGGTGCATTCGAGCCCGTGCAGCCACAAGACCGGGATGCGCGGTTTGGTCTCCATCGCATGCGCGATCTGCGGCGCGAAGGTCGGCCCGAGGCCGAGCGAGGCCGCCGTGAGACTGCAGAATTTCAGGAAACTGCGCCGTGTGATTCCCTGACGGCGCATGACCTCGTAAAAGGTTTCTGTCATGCGGGCTTCTCCTCCTCTTGGGCTCCCCGAAAGCGCGCGACTGGTCCGCGCGCCTCCGGACGAAGTCAAGCATCCGCCATGCCAGTCAGGCTTAATTGTTATTTCTCAATTGGTTATGGATTTACGTGGCCAATCCGCCAGAACCTGAAACGGCGAATGGCTGAAAGCTTTCCAACCGATATGGAAAGCGCGCTTCCAGCGTGACTCGAAGTGTCAGGCCCGACGCCCAAGCGATTCAACCCGCGAGGAAAACGGCGCTGCCGTCGCTCCCGGGTCAGGCGTTCCGGTGCCGGCTGCCCCTGGCGGGCGGCGTCTCCGGCGGGCCGGCAAAGCACTGCGCATGCTCCATCCATGTCCGCGCGATCGCGCCCGAGACCGCCAGCCCGGTGTCGGCCAGCGCCCGCGTCTGCGTCACGACGCCGGCGAAATCGACTGCCTCGCCCCTGATCTCGCCCGCGGCGGGATCGCCGAATTCCCACACCGCGCCTGACGGCCCCGTCAGAATGACTGCCGGCATGGTTTCCGGCACGGGAAGCCCCTGCACCGTGTGAGACCAGCCGAAAGTGTTCACGCCGAGCACGACGATATTGCGAATGCGGTCGCTTTCTGGCCGGGCCCTGCCGAGCAGGTCGAACACCTCGAAACCGTGCGCCCAGGTTTCCATTTGCCGCGCCGTCATCGATGACCGTGCGGACATCGACGGCCCGATCCACGGCAGACGCGCCTTCGGATCGAAGTCCTGCCAGCGCGCCGTCATGTCCTGCGCGCGTTCGATCCAGATCTCGCGCAATGCAGGGCCGCGTTCGACTATCGCCGCGTTCTCGAACGGACGCAGACGCCCCTCGCGCACCACGTCCGAAATCTCCGCGGCCAGTTGCCGAAAGCCCGTCTCGTCTCGCGCCGCCAGATCGGCGGCCCCGTTCCAGAAGTGCAGATGCGCGAGCACGTCATTGATCGTCCAGCCCTTGAACTGCGTCGCGCGGCCGAAATCGGCGTCGGCCAGATCCGCGATGCACGCATGCAGCACGTCGCTTTCGGCGAGGAAGTCGCCCGCTTCTTTAAGGGTCATCCGTTTCCTCCCATGACCGTGCCGAAGCGTCAGGAACCAGCGCCGAGCGAACTCGCCAGATACGCGATCAGCGCATTCGCGGCCCGTGCGACCTGCGGCGAGAGGTCGGTACCGGCGCCAAATTCCGCGCCTTCGATGCCGCAGACGATGAGCTTCTTCGGCAGCGTGCCGAGCGCCCGTGCCGTCTCGACCGCTTCGGCCAGCCCGAAGCGATGCGTGGAATAGTGGAACAGGTCGGCGGACAGGCGCTTCGCCGCGGCGTCGAGCACGATCAGGGTACCCGGCTCGGCATTGCTGCGCGTCGCGTCGATGAGCACGACACTCTCATGCTTCTCGAAAAGGTCCATGAGGCCGGTCCCGTCGCCCGCATGGATGGCCGTGTTCAGGCCCCTTTCCGCCAGCGCTCCGGCGACCACCGGCCCGACTCCGTCGTCGGACCGGTAAATATTGCCGATGCCAACGATCAGGGCCGCGTCAGACACGCTCGACCGTGAGCTTCAGGAAATGCGTCGCGCAGGAGATGCAGGGATCGTAGTTGCGGATCGTCTGCTCGCAGCGCCACTGCAGGTCGGCGTCCGCCATGTCCATGTTGGCGGCGACGACGCGCGTCAGGTCGGCCTCGATCTGCGGCTGGTTCTGCGACGTCGGCGGCACGATCTGCGCGTGAATAACCAGGCCTTCATCGTCCAGTTCATAGGTGTGGTAGCAGATTCCGCGCGGCGCTTCCGTGCAGCCATGGCCGGTGCCCGCGCGTGGCGGCGCCGGTACGAAGGACGGGCTCGGCTCCTCATAGGCGCGAACGATCCGTGCCGCTTCCTCCAGCGCGTATTGTACTTCGATCATCCGTACCAGGATCGACTTGTACTGGTTGCGCACGACTTCGCCGAGACCGCACATCGCCGCCGTCTCCTTGGCGCCGTCGGTCAGCTGCGCGAAATTGTTGGCATAACGCGCCAGCGGACCGACCAGATAGGCCGAGCCGTCGCGCATGCGCCCGTGCAGCGCGTTGGAACGCGAAACGTGCTCCTCGATGAAGTGGTCGTTGAACTCGGCGACCGCGATGTCGAGGCCGCGGTTCGACACCAGCCGCCCTTCCGCGATGGCGTACATGTCGGGGTGCTTCAGCGAGACGAAATGGTAGTCGTATTCGTCGTCGGGAAAATCGAACTTCGAGAACGCCAGCGCCACGTCGCGCGCGGCCTTGATGCCCCATTCCAGTTCCGGCAGCAGCGCCTTCACCTTGTCGCGCGTGGGAGCCGAATAGAAGCCGCCGACCCGCGTATTGACCGGATGCACCGAACGGCCGCCGACGACCTCCATAAGGCTGTTGCCGATCTTCTTCAGGCGTAACGCCGTCTTGACAAGCTCCGGGTTCACCTCGGCGATCTTGATTGCGTCATGCAGGCCAAGGAAGTCCGGCGCGTGCAGCATCGCCGCGTGCAGTACGTGGCTCTGGATCCACTCGCCGCAATAGATCAGCCGCCGCAGCTCGTGGATTTCCGGCGTCACCGAGACGCCCAGCGCCTGCTCCACAGCCTGGCTCGCGCCCATGATATAGGCGATCGGGCAGATGCCGCATATGCGCGAGGTGATGTCCGGCGTCTCGTGCGCGTCACGCCCCTGCAGGAACGCCTCGAAGAAGCGCGGAGGTTCGAAAATGCGAAACTCGACCTTTTCGATCTCTTTGCCCTTCAGCCGCACATAGAGCGCGCCTTCGCCTTCCACGCGGGCCAGCGCATCGACCTGGAGGATGCGTTCACTCATGCGACGAACTCTCCCTGGCGAAGGCCGGCGCACCGGCATTGAACGAACGGTAGTAGTCGCGCAGTTCGCGCGGCGCCATGCCGAGATCGGCGAGTTGCGCCGACAGCGCCGGCGGGTTCGGGTTTTCCTTCGGGCCGAAACAGCCGTAGCAGCCACGTCCGTGGGACGGGCAAAGATTACCGCAGCCGGCTTGCGTCACCGGCCCGAGGCAGGGCGTACCCTTGGCGACCATCACGCATACCGTGCCCGCCCGCTTGCACTCCATGCATTGCGAGGCGTTCGGCACATGCGGCTTGCGCCCGGCAAGTGTCGCCGTGATCAGTTCCAGCAGTTGATGCTTGGAGACCGGGCAGCCGCGCAGTTCGAAATCGACCTTCACGTGGTCGGCGATCGCGTCGGATTTTTCGAGCGTCGAGATATAGTCTGGATGCGCGTAGACGATGTTGGTGAATTCCTTGACGTCGGCGAAATTGCGCAGCGCCTGGATGCCGCCCGCCGTCGCGCAGGCGCCAATGGTGATCAGCACCTTCGAGTTCGCGCGGACCTTCTGGATGCGCTCGACATCGTGCGGCGTGGTGATCGAGCCTTCCACCAGAGAGATATCGTAGGGCCCGCCCTTGATCTCGCTCGTCGCCTCGAGGAAATGCGCGATGTCGATCTGTCCGGCGATGTCGAGCAACTCGTCCTCGCAGTCGAGCAGCGTCAGCTGGCATCCGTCGCAGGACGAAAATTTCCAGACGGCGAGCTTCGGCTTGGCCATCTCAGATTTCCTTCATCGTTATCAGCCGCGACACCTGATCGTGGCGGAACACCGGCCCGTCGCGGCAGATGAAGTCGCCGCCGAACTGGCAATGGCCGCAGAAGCCGATGGCGCATTTCATGTTGCGCTCCATCGATATCCACACCTTGTCTTCCGGCACCCCGGCCGCCATCAGGCTCATCACGGAAAACCGCATCATGATCTCGGGTCCGCAGACGAAGGCCGAGACTTCCGCCCCGTTGTTGCCGGCGAGCTCCCGGTCGAGCGGGACCGTCACCACGCCGACCTGCCCCGTCCAGCCCGGCGCGGCATGGTCCACCGTCACCTCGACTTCCGTGTCGAAGCGCGATTTCCACGCCTTGATCTCCTCGGCGTAGAGCAGATCGTCCGGCGAACGAGCGCCATAGACCAGCGTCATGCCGGAATATTGCGCGCGATTGTTGAGCACGTGGTAGATCGCCGGGCGCAGCGGCGCGAGGCCGAGGCCGCCCGCGACGAAAACGATGTGCCGCCCGGTTTCCTGCGCCACCGGCCAGGCCGTGCCGAAGGGGCCGCGCACGCCGATCA
>JBAQHA010000120.1:0-16028 GCA_049288075.1 Oricola sp. | reverse complement strand
CATTGCGGCTGAGCCCCGGCAGGCAGACGACCGGCAGCGCGTCGGAAATCCCGCGACCGTAATCGACGGCGTGCAGCCGCAGGCCGTCGGAAGTGGTGAAGAACACGTTTTCGCCATGGCTGGTCATCTGTCGGTCCGTTCGCGGGAAAACAGGCGCGGCAGCTATAGGACGCACCGGGCTGGCAGGCAAATCGCGCCGAATTCAGGATCTGGCGCCAAACTGGAGGTCGTGAGCGATATCGCCGGGCTCGCCGAGCCGCGCCTTGTAGATCTGGAGATTCTCCATCACCCGCTGGACGTAGTTGCGGGTCTCGGTGAACGGGATCTGCTCTACCCAATCGACCACCTCGTCGAGCGGCTTGCCGCGCGGATCGCCGAATCGCTTCAGCCATTCGCGGGCGCGGCTCGGGCCGGCATTGTAGGCGATGAAGGTCAGGATGTAGGAACCGTCGAAGCGGTCTAGCTGCGCATCCAGGTAGGCCGATCCGAGCGCGGCGTTGTAGCCGCCGTCGGAATCGAGTCGGTGCGGCTCGTAGGCGAGGCCGGTCTGCGCGGCCACTTCCTTCGCCGTGCCCGGCAGCAATTGCATCAGTCCGAGCGCGTTGGCGCGCGAGCGCGCGGCGACGTTGAACTCGCTTTCCTGGCGCGCAACCGCATAGGCCAGCGGACGCTGCGCCGCGGCGATCGGCGTCGAGACGGGAATCGCGCCGATCGGATGGGTCAGCGCGCCGGTCCGGATGCCGCGCCATTCCGCCGCCTTGGCGATGCGCAACGCGAGGTAGCGGTCGTTCTGGCGCTCCCAGTGGGCGACCAGCTGGGCGATTTCCGGCGTGTCGTCCAGCGACCAGCCGAGCCCGAGCGCGATCTGCCGGGCTCGCGTCGCCGCGCCGATCTCCTCCAGCCGGTGCATGGCGGCGATCGCTTCGTTCTCGCGGAACCGCTCCGCGTCGTCCGGCGTCACGGACGGGCGGCGAATGTCCTCGATCGGCAGTCCGAGCCGCTGGCGCGCCAGCTGGCCGTAATAGGTGGTCTGGAATTCGGCCGCGCGAGCGTAGTCCTTGTCCGCGTCGGCGGAACCCATCGCCTCGTGCGCCCGGCCGAGCCAGTAGGCGCCGCGGGCGCGCGATATGGCTCCGCTCGCCAGTTCCTCGATCCTCGCGAAATGGCCGGCGGCCTTCTCCGCTTCCTCGAGGCCGCGCAGGGCATACCAGCCGGCGTGGAAGGCGGCTTCCGCCTGCGTTTCCGCGGAGCCGCCGCGCTGCATGGCGGCTATCTTGTAGGCCGTCTCGGCGTCGCCACGCTCGAATGCGTCGCGCGAGACGATGCGGCCTTCGGCCCACCACTCGTCCGGATCGACGAGATCGGCCTCCTCGACCGGCGATTGCAGCAGCAGCTTGGCGGCTTCGCCGTCGCGTTCCATGCGGCGCAGATAGGTGATGCGCGCGAACAGGTGGTGCGGTGTCTTCTTGAAGGCGTCGCTTGCCGCATCGAGCTTCTTCAGGGCGTCCTTCTGTTTGCGGATGGCGGCGGACCAGGGCGCGAGGAAGTCTTCCATCCCCGCCAGGTCCGCGACGCGTTCCGCCGAACGGATACGTTCCCGATACATCATCGAAAGGAAACGTTGCGCGTGATCGTCCTTCGACATCACTCCGGAAAATTCTGCGAGGATGCGCAACTCGACGCTTCCCGAAAGCGGCTCGGTTCGCCACCATGGGCCAAGCACTTC
This sequence comes from Oricola sp., assembly GCA_049288075.1. GTDB lineage: Bacteria > Pseudomonadota > Alphaproteobacteria > Rhizobiales > Rhizobiaceae > Oricola. Next base: position 14,302 of record JBAQHA010000120.1, on the reverse strand, counting down.
GCGCGCCCTGGCGTCGTCGCCGAGCCGGTGCAATGCCCGAGCCAGCGACACGGCGCCCGTGAAGGTCTGCGGCGCCCGGTCCTTGTAGGCTTCGACAAGGGCGGGTGGATCGAGCGTTTCGCGCGCCAGGGCGGCTTCGTAGTTCGCCCGGATCGCGGTCGCGTCCGGCCAGCCGCGCAGCGTTTCCATCGCGTGCCCGATTTCGGTCGCGCGGATCGCGCCGCTGCCCGAACGGGCCATCGCCCAGGAGAGAATCTTCGAGTCGAGCCCGCCGGCCGGCAAAATGCGCTGCAACCTGCGCATCGTGTCGAGATCGCCGCTGTCGAGCGAGGCAAGCGCTTCGGCAAGGATCGGCCTCGTCGGCGCCGCCTCCGGCCCCTCCATCGCGATCGAGCCCGTCACCTGCCGGTCGATACCCGGCGAACCGGTCAGCAAGACAGCCGAAATCACCGCCGCGTGGAGACCCGCGACTGTTGTGGTGATTGTTGTAAGTCGACGCAACGACATGCCATTCCCGCGATAGAAGCACCCCATGGCGGTATTCGGGTAAAAGAGTGTCCTGTTTATGGTGAAAGGAGTGTGAAAAGCGTGAATTCCCCGGACATATCGATGCTTGCGACGGCGGGGTCGCGCGACTATGTTGCGCCGAATTTCAGGAACTGGGCGCGCGAATGCGTGCGCAGAAGCAGTCGGGAGTCCGTTTTTCATGATTGAGCGTTCGGCGTTGCGCGGTTCGATGACCGCGCTTGTCACTCCGTTCGACACCTCCGGTGCGCTGGACGAGACGGCGTTTCGCGCCTTCGTCGACTGGCAGGTGACCGAAGGGACGAAGGCCCTGGTTCCGGTCGGAACCACGGGCGAATCGCCAACGCTGAGCCATGACGAGCACAAGCGGGTGATCGAGGTCTGCATCGAGGCGGCCGCCGGCCGCGCCCCGGTGATCGCGGGCGCGGGCTCCAACAATACCGTCGAAGCCGTCGACCTGGCGATGCACGCGGAAAGCGCCGGTGCGGACGCCGTTCTGGTAGTCACGCCCTACTACAACAAGCCCAACCAGCGCGGCATGTACGAGCACTTCGCCGCCGTCGCCCAGGCGATCGACATTCCGCTCATCATCTACAATATCCCGCCGCGCTCGGTGATCGACATGACGCCGCAGACGATGGGCCGCCTTGTCGCCGACTTCCCGAATGTCTGGGGCGTTAAGGACGCCACCGGCAAGGTCGAGCGTGTCTCCGAACAACGCATCGCTTGCGGTCACGACTTCATCCAGCTGTCCGGCGAGGACGCTTCCGCCCTTGGCTTCAACGCCCATGGCGGCGCCGGGGCGATCTCGGTAACGTCGAATGTCGCGCCGCGGCTCTGCTCCGAGTTCCAGGCCGCCTGTCAGGCCGGCGAATTCGCCAAGGCGCTGGAATACCAGGACAAGCTGATGCCGCTGCACAAGGCGCTGTTCATCGAGGCGGGTGTTTCGGGCGCGAAATATGCGCTGTCGCGCCTTGGCCGGGTGAAGAACCGTTTACGCTCGCCGATGGTGCCGGTGGAGGATTCCACGGCCCACGCCATCGACGAGGCGATGCGGTTCGCCGGTCTCTTGAACTGAGCGCTCGCGTACACACTTTCCGTTCATGGCACCCAGGAAAAAAATAGATCCGGCGCGAAAGCTGGTCGCCGAGAACCGGAAGGCGCGTTTCAACTTCGAGATCATGGACACGCTCGAGGCCGGCGTCGTTTTGCAGGGCACAGAGGTCAAGGCGCTGCGCAAGGGCGAGGCCAACATCGCCGAAAGCTATGTCTCGGAAGAGGGCGGAGAGATATGGCTGATCAACTCCTACATCCCGGAGTATCTGGAGGCCAACCGCTTCAATCACGAGCCGCGCCGCCGCCGCAAGCTGCTGTTGCACAAGCGCGAAATGGCGAAGATGGCGCAGGCTGCCGACCGCGAGGGCATGACGCTGGTGCCGCTGAAGCTCTATTTCAACGATCGCGGCCGCGCCAAGCTTGAAGTTGCGATCGCCCGCGGCAAGAAACTGCACGACAAGCGCGAAAGCGAGAAGCAGCGCGACTGGGGCCGCGAAAAGGCGCGTGTGCTGCGCGAGCGCGGTTAGTCGCCCTGGCGCTGAAGAAGCGCCTGCACGGTTCGGAAAACCTGCTCGAACATCTCCGGCGTCAGTACACCGGTATTGGTGTTGTAGCGCGAGCAGTGATAGCTGGAAACGATTGAAATATCGTGGATTTTCGTCTTCGCGCAGTGCTTGAACGGATGCGCTGCCAAGCGGCCGTGCAGCGCCCGCACGGTCGAATCGTGAGCGATCTTGCCGAGCGTTACGATGGTATGGAGATTTTCGAAACGGCCGATCGTCGCCGAAAGAAAGCGCCGGCACGTGTTGATCTCGGCCGATGTCGGCTTGTTCTCCGGCGGCACGCAGCGCACCGCGTTGGTGATCGCCGTTTCCTTCAGCCGCAGGCTGTCGTCGCGCCGCGCCTCGAACTCGCCTTCCGCGAAGCCGTATTTCTTCAGTGTCGAATAGAGCAGGTCGCCGGCGAAATCGCCGGTGAACGGCCGCCCTGTGCGGTTGGCGCCGCGCAGGCCCGGCGCGAGGCCGACGATCAGCAGCCGGACGCTGTCCGCGCCTTCCGCCGGAAGCCATGTCGGCACCGGCGCGTTGTGCCAGGTGGGCTCGCGCTCCCGCCAGCCGGCGATGAATTCATGCAGGCGCGGGCAGAGCGCGCAGTCCCGGTCGGGCTCGGCGGAAGCGGGTATGGTCACGGCTCGGGAGGCGATCAGTAGTCGATGTCGTCTTCGTCATCGTCCTGCTGCGCCGGCTGGCGCGGGGCAGGGCGTTCGGAGGGTTCGCGTCCGACCTCGTCCTTCAGCGACTTGAGGTCGATGAAATGGTCGGCCTGCCGGCGCAGGTCGTCTGCGATCATCGGCGGTTGCGTCGACAGCGTGGAGACCACCGAGACCTTGCGGCCGCGCCGCTGGAGCGCCTCGACCAGCGAACGGAAATCGCCGTCGCCGGAGAAGATGACAAAGTGGTCCACCGAGTCCGCGAGTTCCATGGCGTCGATCGTCAGTTCGATGTCCATGTTGCCCTTGATCTTGCGGCGGCCCATGGAGTCGGTGAATTCCTTGGCCGGTTTGGTGACGACCTTGTAGCCGTTGTAGTCGAGCCAATCGATCAATGGGCGGATCGAGGAATATTCCTGGTCCTCGATGAGAGCGGTATAGTAATAGGCCCGCAGCAGGTAGCCGCGCGCCTGGAAGGCTTTCAGCAGCTTGCGGTAATCGATGTCGAAGCCGAGCGCCTTCGCGGCGGCGTAGAGGTTGGCTCCGTCAATGAACAAGGCAATTTTTTCGCGTGAATCAAACATCATGTGGCCTCTTGGCGAAATATCTAAAGTCGTGGAGCGGCGCGCAAATGTCATGAATGTTGCGCCAAATCAAACACTCCCAAAGCTACGCGCACCTAATACCGGCGCTTTTATGACCCACCGCCATCATCATGCCAGATTGGCGTGTATGGTGCGATCCAATCGAGTTGCGCTTGGGCCCATAAACGGTTATAGCGCGGCAAGATATCCGCACGGATGCGAATTTCCACACAAATTGACGTAGGGGAAACGCAATATGGCACGCGTTACCGTCGAAGACTGCATTGACAAGGTCGAGAACCGTTTCGACCTCGTTCTCCTGGCCGCGCATCGCGCACGCCAGGTCTCCCAGGGCGCGCCGATCACGATCGACCGCGACAATGACAAGAACCCGGTCGTCGCGCTGCGCGAGATCGCGGACCAGACCCTTTCGCCGGGCGACCTGCGCGAGGACCTGATCCATTCGCTGCAGAAGCATGTCGAGGTTGACGAGCCGGAAAGCGAAATCATCGACACGGCCGAGGCCGAAGGCGAGGAGGCTCCCGAGGCCATCACCTTCGACCGCATGTCGGAAGAGGAACTGCTTGCCGGGATCGAGGGTCTCGTGCCGCCGGAGAAATCCGACGATCTGTAAGTGGTTCGCCGGGCTTCAAGCCCGCGTCATTGACGACTATATTGAGGCGCGCGGACAGCCCTGTCCGCGCGTTTTTCGTTTTTCGAGGGTTGCCCCCAAATGATGCGCCAATACGAGCTTGTAGAACGCATCCAGCGCTACAAGCCGCAGGTCAATGAAGCTCTTCTGAACAAGGCATACGTCTATGCCATGCAGAAGCACGGCGACCAGAAACGCGCGTCGGGCGACCCGTATTTCTCCCATCCGCTCGAAGTCGCGGCAATCCTGACCGAAATGCGTCTCGACGAGAGTACCGTCGCCGTCGGATTGCTGCACGACACGATCGAGGACACGACCGCCACGCGGCGCGAGATCGAGGAGTTGTTCGGCGAGGATATCGGTCGGCTCGTCGACGGCTTGACCAAGCTGAAGAAGCTCGACCTCGTCTCCAAGCGCGCCGCCCAGGCGGAAAACCTGCGCAAGCTTCTGCTCGCCATCGCCGATGACGTCCGGGTGTTGCTGGTCAAGCTCGCCGACCGGCTGCACAACATGCGCACGCTCGATTTCGTGCCGGCGCACAAGCGCGCCCGCATCGCCGAGGAAACGATGGAAATCTATGCGCCGCTGGCCGGCCGCATGGGCATGCAGGACATGCGCGAGGAACTGGAGGAACTGGCTTTCCTCCACATCAATCCGGAAGCGCATCACACCGTCACCGACCGGCTGAAGGAGCTTGGCGAGCGCAATCGCGAGACGCTCGGCGACATCACCGGCACGCTCAAGAACCTGCTGGCCGAAAACGGTATCGAGGCGGAGGTCTACAGCCGCCAGAAGAAGGCATGGTCGGTGTTCCGCAAGATGGAATCGAAGGCGCTGTCCTTCGAGCAGTTGTCGGACGTGTTCGGCTTCCGCATCATCGTCGACAAGGTTGACGACTGCTACCGGGCGCTTGGCGTCGTCCACCGCAAGTGGAACACGGTGCCCGGACGATTCAAGGACTACATCTCGACGCCGAAGCAGAACGACTATCGCTCGATCCACACCACCATCGTCGGCCCGTCGAAGCAGCGCGTCGAACTGCAGATACGCACCCGCGAAATGCACCAGGTCGCCGAATACGGCGTCGCCGCGCATGCGATCTACAAGGACAAGTCCACCGCCGGGAAGGTGAACGGCTATGGCGGCGAGGCCGATTTCGCCATGTCGAAGGACTCCAACGCCTACGCCTGGCTGCGCCGCACGATCGAATCCCTGTCGGAAGGCGACAATTCCGAAGACTTCCTCGAAAACACCAAGCTGGAACTGTTCCAGGACCAGGTGTTCTGCTTCACGCCGAAGGGCCGGCTGATCGCGCTGCCGCGCGGCGCCACGCCGGTCGATTTCGCCTATGCGGTCCATACCGATATCGGCAATTCCTGCGTCGGCGCCAAGATCAACGGCCGCGTCATGCCGCTCGTCACGCGGCTGCAGAATGGCGATGAGGTCGACATCGTTCGCTCCAATGCCCAGACGCCGCCGGCGGCCTGGGAACATGTCGTGGTCACCGGCAAGGCGCGTTCCGCGATCCGGCGCGCCTCGCGCATGGCGGTGCGCAAGCAATATGCCGGCCTTGGCCATCGCATCCTCGAACGCGCCTTCGAGCGCGCGGGCAGGGAGTTTTCGCGTGACATCCTGAAGCAGGGGGTCAAGCGGCTCGGCCACAAGGAAGTCGAGGATGTTCTGGCCGCCGTCGGGCGCGGAGAGATCCCCTCCGACGACGTCGTGCGCGCCGTCTTCCCGGACTACCAGGATGCGCGCGCGGCAAGCGTGCCTGCAGGCGGCGTCGAGGGCGACGGCTGGTTCAACCTGACCAACGCCACCGGCATGATGTTCCGCATACCCGGCAATGCCGGGCCGGAGGACGATGCCGGCGCGGCGACGCGCGAGGCAATCGATCGCGCCGTGCCCATCCTTGGCGCGGCGAGCGACATTCCGGTGCGTTTCTCGCCCGAGGGCGCCGTGCCAGGCGACCGCATCATCGGCATTTCCACACCCGGCAAGGGTATCACCATCTTCCCGATCCAATCGCCCGCGCTCGCCGCCTACGACGACCAGCCCGAGCGCTGGATCGACGTGCGCTGGGATCTCGAAGGGCTGGACCGCCAGCGCTTCCGGGCCCAACTCGTCGTCACGGCGATCAACGCGCCAGGTTCGCTCGCCGATATCGCCAAGATCATCGGCGACATGGACGCCAACATCCACACCCTTTCGATGGTTCGCACTGCCCCCGACTTCACCGAGATGTTATACGATCTGGAAGTCTGGGACCTCAAGCACCTGAACGGCCTGATCGCGCGGCTGCGCGACGCCAGCGCGGTTTCGACCGCCGAACGGGCAAGCGGATAACGGACAAGGAACTACGGGAACAACGCATGGCACAGGAAATGACGACCGAGGATGTCCTCAAGGTGTTCGAGAGCGCGGGCGCCGTCATGCACGGGCATTTCATCCTGACATCCGGTCTTCGCAGCCCGGTATTCCTGCAGAAGGCGCGCGTCTTCATGCATCCCGACAAGACGGAAATCCTCTGCCGGGCGCTGGCCGAGAAGATCCGGGCGAATGTCTCCGGCCCGATCGACTATGTGGTCGGTCCCGCCGTCGGTGGCATCATCCCGGCCTACGAGACCTCACGCCATCTCGGAGCGCCGGCGATCTGGGTCGAGCGCGAGGACGGCGTCTTCAGACTGCGCCGCTTCGAGATTCCGCAAGGCGCGCGCGTCGTCATTATCGAGGACATCGTGACGACCGGCCTGTCGATCCGCGAAACGGTCGAAAGCCTCAAGGCGATCGGCGCCGACGTGCTTGCGGCCGGCTGCCTGATCGACCGCTCGGCCGGCAAGGCCGATGTCGGCGTGCCGCTGGTCGCGCTGGCCGAGTACGAGGTTCCGGCCTATCCGGCAGACAAAATACCGCCGGAATTGGCGGCCATACCCCCAGTGAAACCGGGCAGCCGAAGCTTGTGAGTCGGGCTGCGCCGGCAACGCTTGATGTGAATGGACGGGGCTATTATTTCAACATTCGCGACCTTGCGTTCAGGATTGGCCTCTACGCGCGAAAGGTCTGCTTTTCACGGGTACTTCCCGAATGATTTTTAAGCGCAGGAAACGCGAACATTGGCGCCGCAGGCTGCGGGTTTACCTGCTGCCGCGCCGCTCCTATATGCGTTCCTTCCGCTATTACTGGAAGCGGATGCTGCGCATCAAGGCGACCCCGCACGCGATCGCCGCCGGCATCGCGGCGGGCGCGTTCGCATCCTTCACGCCCTTCATGGGCCTGCATTTCATTCTCGCCTTCGTCCTTGCCTGGCTGCTCGCCGGCAACATGATCGCCGCCGCGATCGGAACGGCTGTCGGCAACCCGCTGACCTTTCCGGCGATCTGGGCCGCAACCCATGGCGCGGGAACGGCGATCCTCGGCATGGCCGAGGCCGGCGAGCATCCGGTCCCGGTCAAGCTCGGCTCGCTGCTGCGCAATGGCGAGATCATGGCGATCTGGGAGCCGCTGCTGAAACCGATGCTCGTCGGCGGCATTCCGCTCGGCATCATCGTCGCCGCCTTCTTTTACGTGCTGACGCGCTTTGCCGTCGCCGCCTTCCAGAATCGCCGCCGCATCCACTTCGAAAGCCACAAGCCGATCCCCGGAAACCCCGAGGTTGGCGTATGATTGTCGGACTGGGGAGCGACCTGATCGACATCAGGCGTGTCGAACGGTCGTTGGAACGGTTCGGCGATCGCTTCATCGAGCGTATCTTCACCGATATCGAACGCGCCAAGTCCGAGGGACGGCGCTTGCGCGCGGCGTCCTACGCGAAGCGGTTCGCGGCCAAGGAGGCTTGCGCCAAGGCGCTTGGAACGGGCCTTGCCCGCGGCGTCTTCTGGCGTGACATGGGCGTCGTCAACCTGCCGGGCGGCAAGCCGACCATGCATCTCACCGGCGGCGCGGCGTTGCGCCTTGCCGCCATGATGCCGGACGGGCACAGACCGGTCATCCACCTCACCATCACCGACGACATGCCGCATGCCCAGGCGTTCGTCATCATCGAAGCCGTGCCGGAATAGGCGCGCCCGCTGCCGCGGGCGAGAAGACAATTGCGGCCATTGCCCCGAGGGGTTAAGACCGGCGCGGCCGAACACAGGAACAGGAACATCTCTCGTGGCTGAAAAAATCGAGAAAAAACACAGCTCTCTGTCGGAGACCGTTTCGGTTATCGTCCAGGCGCTGATTCTTGCGCTGATCATCCGCACGCTGCTGTTCCAGCCCTTCTCGATTCCGTCCGGGTCGATGCGCCCGACGCTGCTGGAAGGCGATTACCTGTTCGTGTCGAAATTCGCCTACGGCTATTCCTATGCTTCGCTGCCCTTCGCGCCGCAGGTCTTCTCCGGCCGCATCTGGTCCGGCGCGCCCGAGCGCGGCGATGTCGCGGTGTTCAAACATCCGGTTTCAGGGGTCGACTACATCAAGCGCGTGATCGGCTTGCCCGGCGACCGGATCCAGATGAAGGACGGCACGCTCAACATCAACGGTGAGCCGGTGAAGCGCGAATTCGCGGGCAAGATCGACAATCCCGACGTGACCGAGCAGTTCGGTCCCGTCGACGTCTATCGCGAGACGCTGCCGAACGGCATCGCCTACGACACGCTTGATCTGTCGCCGAATACCGCCGCCGACAACACGCGCGAATTCGTCGTGCCCGAGGGCAATTATTTCATGATGGGCGACAACCGCGACAACTCCAACGACAGCCGCTTTGGCGTCGGCTACGTGCCCGTGGAGAACTTCGTCGGCCGGGCCAACATCGTCTTCTTCTCGATTGCCGGCGGCGCGTCGCCGCTCGAGATATGGCGCTGGCCGTCCGAACTGAGACTCGACCGGTTCTTCAAATCCGCCTCGAAATGACGAAGGAGAGGGCGCGTCAGGGAGTTACGCCGGAGGCGGTTCATCGGCTGGAGAAGGCCACGGGGCACCGCTTCTCCGACGTCGAACGCCTCGAACGCGCCTTGACCCATGCCAGCGCCCGCCATCTGGGCGGACGCGATTACGAGCGGCTCGAATTCCTCGGCGATCGCGTCCTCGGCCTGTGCATCGCGGAAATGCTGTTCGACGCCTTCCCGACCGCCGACGAAGGCGAATTGTCGGTGCGGCTCAACCAGCTCGTCAACGCCAACACCCTGGCCGAGGTCGCCGACGAATTGTCCCTGTCGGAATTTATCCGTGCCGGGTCCGACGTGCATCAGTTGCGCAAGACGCACCAGAAGAACCTGCATGCCGACGTCGTCGAATCGCTGATCGCGTCGATCTACCTGGAAGGCGGGCTCGATGCGGTTCGACCCTTCATCCGGCGTTACTGGACCGATCGCGCCTCCAACGCGGAGGCCGCGCGCCGTGACGCCAAGACCGAATTGCAGGAATGGGCGCATCGAAAGCATGGTGTTTCGCCCGTCTACTCGGTGATCGGCCGGACCGGACCGGACCACGATCCCACATTCACCGTGTCTGTCGCTGTAGGACGGCTTGAGCCCGAGGCAGCCGACGGACGTTCCAAGCGGATCGCCGAACAGGCCGCCGCAAACCGTATGCTGGTACGAGAGAAAGTGCGCGAAGATGAATGACGCGAATGATACGCCGACCCGCTCGGGCTTCGTCGCGCTGATCGGCGCGCCCAATGCCGGCAAGTCGACGCTGGTCAACCAGCTTGTCGGCTCGAAAGTCTCCATCGTCACCCACAAGGTGCAGACGACGCGGGCGCTCATTCGCGGTATCGCGATTTTCGACCGGACTCAGCTCGTTTTCATGGATTCCCCCGGCGTCTTCGCGCCGAAGCGCCGCCTCGACCGCGCCATGGTCACGACCGCATGGTCGGGCGCGCGCGACGCCGACATCGTGCTGGTGCTGATCGACGCGCGCAAGGGCGTCCGCGAGGACGAGGAGCGCATCCTCGAAATGCTGCCGAATATCCGGCAGACGAAATATCTCGTGCTCAACAAGATCGACACCGTCGAGCCGCCGCGCCTGCTGGAACTCGCCAAGGACCTGAACGAACGCGCGGAATTCGCCGAAACCTTCATGATTTCCGCATCGGAAGGTCATGGCTGCAAGGATCTTCTCAGGAAACTCGCCGAAACCATGCCGGAAGGGCCCTGGTACTATCCGGAGGACCAGATTTCCGACCTGCCCATGCGCCAGCTCGCCGCCGAGATCACCCGCGAGAAGCTCTATCTGCGCCTGCATCAGGAATTGCCCTATTCCTCCACCGTGGAAACGGAAAAATGGGAGGAAAGGAAGGACGGTTCGGTGCGCATAGACCAGGTGATCTATGTCGAGCGCGACAGCCAGAAGAAGATCGTGCTCGGCCACAAGGGCGAGACCATCCGGTCGATCGGCCAGTCGGCTCGCAAGGAGATCGCCGAAATACTCGAACAGCCGGTGCACCTCTTTCTTTTCGTCAAGGTGCGCGAAAACTGGGGCAACGATCCCGAGCGCTATCGCGAGATGGGGCTGGACTTTTCCGCCGACTGACGCAATCTCCGCGCCATGGAATGGCGGGATCGCGGCATCATCATCGGAACGCGCAGGCATGGCGAGACCAGCCTGATCCTCGAAGTGATGACCGAGGCGCGCGGCCGCCATCTGGGCCTGGTGCGCGGCGGCCGCTCGCGCCGCCAGCAGCCGGTGCTGCAACCCGGCAACGAGGTCGAGCTGACATGGCGCGCGAGGTTGGATGAGCATCTCGGCGTCTTCCAGGTCGAGCCGCTGGCGCTCGCCGCAGCACGGCTGATGGAGCATCCTTCCGGCATATACGGCATACAGCTGCTCGCCAGCCATTTGCGTCTGCTGCCCGAACGCGACCGCCATCTCGAACTGTTCCACGCCATGGAAGTCGTCATCGAGCATCTTTGCGAGCCCGAGATCGCCGGCCCCCTTATGGTGCGTTTCGAATTGCGCCTGCTGGAGGAGCTTGGTTTCGGCCTCGATCTCGCCGCCTGCGCGGGAACCGGCGTCCGCAACGACCTCGTCTATGTGTCGCCGAAAACCGGCCGCGCGGTCAGCCGGCTGGCCGGCGAGCCCTGGAAGGACAAGTTGTTGCCGCTGCCGGCCTTTCTCGCCGGCCAGCCCTCGGTCGTTCCCGACGAGGCGACGATTGCCGAGGCCTTCGAACTGACCGCCTTTTTCCTGCGCCGCCATGTCTATGAGCCGCGCGCCACGAAGGAGCCGGACGCGCGCGCCGGCTTCGTCGCCGCAGTCAAGCGCGCCATAGCCGCAGCCAGGGAGAATGCGCAATGACCGACGCCGACAACGAGATATTTCCGGGCCTGCGGGCGCCGGGCGGCTTCGGCGTCGTGCCGCCGCGGGCTTTTCATGACCTGAGCGGCCTGGAAATCCTGCAGGCGATCATGGCCGGGACACTGCCCGCGCCGATCATCTCGAAAACGCTGTCGCTTGCTCTCGTCGAGGCCGAGGAGGGCAGGGCGGTCTTCAAGGGCATTCCGGCCGAGGCGCATCTCAATCCGGCGGGCACAATCCATGGCGGCTGGACCGCCACGATCATGGATTCGGCTCTCGCCTGCGCGGTGCAATCGGTTCTGAAAAAGGGCGAGGCCTTCACCACCACCGAGTTCAAGGTCAACCTGATTCGCCCGATCCTGCCGGACACGGGCGAGGTCACCTGCGAGGCGAAGGTCGTCAGCCGGGGTCGCACCATCGGCGTCTCCGAGTGTCGCGTAACCGACGGCCGCGGCCGTATCATGGCGTTCGGAACGGAGACCTGCTCGATCTTTCCGGCCTCCCCGTAAAATTACTGTCACCTTCAGGGAATACCGGTCGGCGGTATTTCCAAACGGAGGGAGTGATCCATGGAAAAGGTGAAGCCGCACAACCTGTCCGCCGATATGTGGGACGAACTGAACTTTCCGCGTCCTGAAATCCAGGAGTTCGACCGCGTGGTCGAACGCGCGATCTCGCGCCGTGGCTTCCTCGGCGGGGCGCTCGCCTTCGGTTCCGCCGCGGCAGTAATGGGTTCGGGCCTGCTCAGGGCCACAACCGCGCTTGCCCAGCAGTCCTCGCGGTTTGCCTTCGAGCAGATCGCGCCGCAGACCGATGGCACCGTGCACGTGCCGGAAGGCTATAGCTGGAAGATCCTCGCCCGCTGGGGCGATCCGCTCTTCTCCGACGCTCCGGCATTCGACCCGGCAAACGGCATCCCGACCGAGGGTTCCGACCGGGTATTCGGCGAGAACACCGACGGCATGGAAATCTTCAACGTCGGTGGCAAGGACATCCTGGTCGTCAATAGCGAATACACCAACAATGACATCAACCTGACCCACACCGAAGACGGCACGCCCGCCTCGGCCGACGACGTCCTGCGCCTGCAGAACTTCCAGGGCGTCACGGTGATGGAATTGGCGGAAGGCGGCGATGGCTGGTCGGTTGTCGTTGACAGCCCGTTCAACCGCCGCATCACCCACAACACGCCGATGAAAATCGACGGTCCGGCCGCTGGCCATGACCTCTTGAAGACCGAGGCTGACCCGACCGGCGCCGCCTCGCTCGGCACCTTCAACAATTGCGGCTCCGGCCGGACCCCCTGGGGCACCTACCTGACCTGCGAGGAAAACTTCAACGGCTATTTCGGCGCGACTGCCGAGGTTTCGGCTGATGAGGTGGTGCTCGGCGGCTACAAGCGCTACGGCATATCGACCAAGGTCGAGCCCGGCCGCTACAACTACCACGGCTTCGACTCGCGCTTCGACGTCTCGAAGAACCCGAACGAGCCGCACCGCGCCGGCTACATCGTCGAGATCGACCCGGCGAATCCGGAATCGACCCCGGTCAAGCGCACGGCGCTCGGCCGCTTCAAGCACGAGAACGCGGCGTCTGTCGTTGCGCCCGATGGCCGTGTGGTCGTCTACATGGGTGACGACGAGCGGGGCGAGTTCATGTACAAATGGGTCTCGCGCGACGTCTACGTGCCGGGCGGCGACACCTCGACACTGCTCACCGAGGGCACGCTGTCGGTCGCCAGGTTCAACGACGACATGACCGGTGAATGGCTGGCGCTGACGCCGGAAGCGACCGGCATGACGGCCGCCGAAATCGCCATCTTCACCCGCACCGCAGCCTCCAAGGTCGGCGCCACCACGATGGACCGTCCGGAGTGGATCGCCGTCAACCCGACCGCGATCGAGGCCTATTGCTGCCTGACCAACAACTCGCGCCGCGGCGCCAAGAACGACGACGGATCGATCCGCACCAATGCGGGCGGCGACGCGATGGCGGTCAACGCGCCGAACCCGCGTGAGACCAACGAGTATGGGCAGATCGTGCGCTGGCGACCGCATCAGGGCGACCACGCGGCTCCGTCGTTCGGCTGGGATCTCTACGTCATGGCCGGCAACCCGACCGTGCACAAGGAAGGCCCCTATGCGGGCACTGCCAACATCAACGCCGGCAACCTGTTCAACTCGCCAGACGGGATGCAGATCGACACCACCGGCCTGATCTGGATACAGACGGACGGCGACGACTCGAACGATGGCGAATTCGCGGGCATGGGCAACAACCAGATGCTCGCTGGTGATCCGGTCACCGGAGAAATCCGCCGCTTCCTGACCGGCCCGAACGGATCGGAAGTGACCGGCCTGACTTGGTCGTCTGACCGCCGCACGATGTTCGTCGGCATCCAGCATCCGGGCAAGCCGTTCCCTGACGGCGAGAACAGCCTGCCGCGTTCGGCCATCGTCGCGGTCAAGCGAAGCGACAACGCGCTCGTCGGCTGACGGACGGGCCTGCACCTGTTGTTCTCAGAGGCCGGAGACACCTCCGGCCTCTGTTCCTGAATGGTTCAGCTACCCGCCGAGATGGGCGGAGAGTTCCTCCAGCACCTTGCTGTCGGACCAGTCGAGCGTCCCGGAATGCCTGCCGACGATCCGCCCTTCGGCGTCGAGCAGCACGGTTTCGGGAAGGCCGGTCAACCCGAAAGCCGGTCCCGATTTGTCGTCGCGATCCTGCAGCACCGCGAAACTTTCGAGCCCGAGGTCCTGCGCAAGATATGCGTCGATCTGCGCGCGCGGCGAAGGCTCCACCGCGATGACGATCAGCCGGTCGCGGATGTCGATCGTCGACAGGAACTCGGCATATCTGTCGAGCTTCGGTAGTTCCTCGCGGCAGGGCGCGCACCACGTCGCCCAGAAATGCAGGATCGCCGGCTGATCGACGGGCAGGAAGTCGGCCAGGATATGCGTCTGGCCGACTATGTTGGAGACCTCGATGTCGACC
>JBAQHA010000119.1:0-6250 GCA_049288075.1 Oricola sp. | reverse complement strand
CCATTCTCCCCCCTTGCGGGGGAGATGTCGGCGCAGCCGACAGAGGGGGGGCTTCCCATGTCTAAAACCACCCGCGACTGGCTCGACCTCGCCGCAAAGGAACTCAAGGCCGATCCCTCCACCCTCGACTGGGCGACCCCCGAGGGCATCACGGTCAAGCCGCTCTACACGGCCGGGGACGCGCCTGCGAGCGCGGCGGAGGAACTGCCGGGTTTCGCGCCGTTCACGCGCGGCGTCAAGGCGACGATGTATGCCGGGCGGCCGTGGACGATCCGGCAATATGCCGGTTTCTCGACGGCGGAAGAATCCAACGCCTTCTACCGGCGCAACCTCGCCGCCGGGCAGAAAGGCCTGTCGGTCGCCTTCGACCTCGCCACCCATCGCGGCTACGATTCCGACCATCCGCGCGTCACCGGCGATGTCGGCGCGGCGGGCGTGGCGATCGATTCCGTCGAGGACATGAAGATCCTGTTCGACGGCATTCCGCTCGGCGAAATGAGCGTCTCGATGACCATGAACGGCGCGATCATCCCGGTGCTCGCCATGTTCATCGTCGCGGGCGAGGAGCAGGGCGTTGCGCGAAAGGACCTCACCGGCACGGTGCAGAACGACATCCTCAAGGAGTTCATGGTCCGCAACACCTATATCTACCCGCCGGAAGCCTCGATGCGGATCGTCGCCGACATCATCGCTTTCACGGCGGCGGAGATGCCGTCCTTCAACTCCATTTCCATTTCCGGCTACCATATGCAGGAGGCGGGCGCGACGCTGGCGCAGGAACTCGCCTACACGCTGGCAGACGGGATGGAATATGTCCGCGCCGCGATGTCGCGCGGCCTCGACGTCGATGCCTTCGCGGGCCGGCTGTCCTTCTTCTTCGGCATCGGCATGAACTTCTTCATGGAGGCGGCCAAGCTGCGCGCCGCGCGGCAGATGTGGTCGAAGATCATGACGGATTTCGGCGCGAAATCAGAGCGTTCCAAGATGCTGCGCACCCATTGCCAGACGTCCGGCGTGTCGCTGACCGAGCAGGACCCGTACAACAACATCGTGCGCACCGCCTACGAGGCGCTCGCCGCCGTGCTCGGCGGCACGCAGTCGCTGCACACCAATTCCTTCGACGAGGCGATGGCGCTGCCGACGGATCTGTCGGCCCGCATCGCCCGCAACACGCAATTGATCCTCGAACACGAGACCGGCGTCGCCAATGTCGTCGATCCGCTCGGCGGCTCCTATTACGTCGAGGCGCTGACGGCGGAACTCGCCGACAAGGCGTGGGAGCTGATCGCCGAAGTCGAGGCGCTGGGCGGCATGACGAAGGCTGTCGAGCAGGGCCTGCCGAAGCTGCGCATCGAGGCGGCGGCGGCCAAGCGCCAGGCGCGCATCGACAAGGGCGAGGACGTCATCGTCGGCGTCAACAAGTTCCGGCTCGCCGACGAGCCGGCGATCGACATCCTGCAGATCGACAACGCGAAGGTCCGCGCCTCGCAGGTCGCGCGGCTGAAGAAGGTGCGCGAGACGCGCAGCCAGTCAGCCTGCACGCAAGCTTTGGCCGCGCTGGAAAGGGTCGCGTCGTCGGGGCAGGGGAATCTCCTGGAAGCGGCGATCGGGGCCGCGCGCGCCCGCGCAACGCTCGGCGAGATTTCCGACGCCATGGAACGCGCCTTCTCGCGCCATCACGCGACGACCCGCGTCATCTCCGGCGTCTATTCGGAGGCCTATGCGGACGACCCGGAATACCGGGCGATCCAGGCGCGTATCGCCGAAGTCGCGAAGGAGAAAGGCCGCGCGCCGCATATACTCGTCGCCAAGATGGGCCAGGACGGTCACGAACGCGGCGCCAAGGTGATTGCCACCGCCTTTGCCGACATGGGCTTCGCCGTCGACATTTCCGACATGTTCGAGACGCCGGAGGAGGTCGCCGACAAGGCTGTTCGGATGGATGTCGACGTCGTCGGCGTCTCGTCGCTCGCCGCCGGCCACAAGACGCTGGTGCCCGAGCTGATCGACCTCCTGCGCGCCCGCGGCGCCGGCGACATCACCGTCGTCTGCGGCGGCGTCATCCCCGAGCAGGACTACGCCGAACTGCGCGCCGCCGGCGTGGCGGAAATCTTCGGGCCGGGCTCGAACGTGCTGGATGCGGCGAATGCCGTGCTGCAGCAGGTGGAAGGCGTGCGGCGGAACAGGTAGCGGATGTGACCGGAGGCAGTCAGCTTTCGGCCCGCATCCATCGCTCGCGCCACACGCGAACGCGCATGGCGCGATGACACCCGCTTCGCGCGACGCGCCGATACCCTGACGATTGCCGCCGACGGAAGCGGCGTCGCTCATCGCGATCTCGAAGCGCCGTCCTCTTCCTTCTTGCGGACATAGAGTTCCATGCGGTGATGGACGATTTCGTAGCCCATTTCGGCCGCTATCTCGGCCTGCAGACGCTCGATCCGGTCGGAACAGAACTCGATGACGTCGCCGGAGTCCACGTCGATCATGTGATCGTGGTGGGCCGCCTCGGCATGTTCGAATCGGGCCGATTCGCCTTCGAACTGATGGCGCTGGATGACGCCCTGTTCCTCGAGCGCGCTGAGCGTGCGATAGACGGTCGAGAGCGAGATGCCGGGCACCTCGATCTCGCTGCGCCGGTGCAATTCGACCGCGTCGGGATGGTCGTTCGCCTCGGCCAGAACACCCAGAAGCGCGGCGCGCTGTCGGGTGATGCGCACGCCGGCGTCGCGCAGAGCCTGTGTGAACCGTTCGGTTCTTTCCCGCGGATTCGTCATGGCTTTTCTTCGCATGAATTGGCGGCCAGGCGCAAGTCTTCCTGCGAATCGGTTGCAACTGGCTTGACAAATGCAAATCATTCCGAGATGCATGTAACTGCCGAAACCGGAGACTCTCATGCTCGCCAGACGCAGCTTCCTGGGCCTCGTCGCCGCAATGCTCGCCATCCCTGCGCCGTCCGCGATGGCGGCCGACAAGCTCAAGGTGGTTACCACCTTCACCGTCATCGCCGACATGGCGCGCAACGTGGCGGGGGAGGCGGCCGAGGTCGTCTCGATCACCAAGCCGGGCGCGGAGATCCACGGCTACGAGCCCACCCCGCGCGACCTGCTGCGCGCCCAGGACGCGGACCTGATCCTGTGGAACGGGCTGAACCTCGAGCGCTGGTTCGAGCAGTTCCTGTCCAACCTGCGCGACGTGCCGGCCGCCGTGGTTTCCGACGGCGTCGCGCCGATGCCGATCTCGGGCGGCGAATATGCAGGCAAGCCGAACCCGCATGCGTGGATGGCGCCGGATTCGGCGGAGATCTATGTCGACAACATCGCCAGGGCGATGAGCGCGGCCGATCCGGACAATGCGGCGACCTACAAGGCCAACGCCGAACGCTACAAGGCCGAGATCGCCGCGGTGATCGGGCCGTTGCGCGAAGCGGCGCGCGCGCTTCCCGAGGACCGGCGCTGGCTGGTGACCTCGGAGGGCGCCTTTTCCTATCTCGCCCGCGATTTCCGGCTGAAGGAGGTCTTCCTCTGGCCGATCAATGCCGATGCGCAGGGCACGCCGCAGCAGGTGCGCGGCGTGATCGACACGGTGCGCGAGCACTCCATCCCGGCCGTGTTCTCGGAATCGACCGTTTCCGACAAGCCCGCAAGACAGGTGGCGCGCGAGACCGGCGCCAAATATGGCGGCGTTCTCTATGTCGACAGCCTGAGCGAGGCGGACGGGCCGGTGCCCACCTATCTCGACTTGCTGCGCGTCACCTCCGAGACCATCGTGAAGGGACTTGCCGAATGAGCGAAGGCATCCGCGCCGAAGGGCTGACAGTCACCTATCGCAACGGACACACGGCGCTGCGCGAGGCTTCCTTCGCCATCCCGACCGGCACGATCACCGCGCTGGTGGGGGTGAACGGCGCCGGCAAGTCGACGCTTTTCAAGGCCCTGATGGATTTCGTGCCGGTGGCGAAGGGGCGGGTCGAGATTCTCGGCCGCCCGGTCAGGGAGGCGCTCAAGGCCCAGGCGATCGCCTATGTTCCGCAGGCCGAGGAAGTGGACTGGTCCTTTCCGGTCCTGGTCGAGGACGTCGTCATGATGGGCCGCTATGGCCATATGGGCTTTCTGCGCCGCGCCCGCGAAGCGGACCGTCAGGCGGTCGCCACGGCGCTGGCGCGCGTGAACATGTCCGAGTTCCGCCACCGCCAGATCGGCGAATTGTCGGGCGGACAGAAGAAGCGCGTCTTCCTGGCCCGCGCCCTGGCCCAGGATGCCAGGGTCATCCTTCTCGACGAGCCCTTCACCGGCGTCGACGTCCAGACCGAGGAGCAGATCGTCGCCCTCTTGCGGACCTTGCGGGACGAGGGGCGGGTGATGCTGGTGGCGACCCACAATCTCGGTTCCGTGCCGGAATTCTGCGACCGGGTGGTGCTGGTCAAGGGCACCGTGCTGGCATATGGCCCGACCGCCGAAATCTTCACGCCTGAGAACCTGCGCAAGGCGTTTGGCGGGGTGTTGCGCCATTTCGTCCTCGGCGGCGACGTGCTGCACGAGGATGCCGACGCGCGGCAGGTGGAGGTCTTCACCGACGACGAGCGCGCGCTGGTCTTCTACGACGACCGGCAGCGCACGGCCGACGAGGGGCCGCGATGATCGACCTCCTGCTCGAGCCGTTTTCCTACGGCTACATGGCCAACGCCATCTGGGTCTCGGCGCTCGTCGGCGCGGTCTGCGCCTTCCTCTCCGCCTATCTGATGCTCAAGGGCTGGTCTCTGATCGGCGACGCGCTGTCCCATGCGATCGTGCCCGGCGTCGCGGGCGCCTACATGCTCGGCCTGCCCTTTTCCATCGGCGCCTTCCTTTCCGGCGGGCTGGCGGCGCTGGCGATGCTGTTCCTGCGCGCGCGGTCCGGGCTCAAGGAGGACGCCGTGATCGGGCTCATCTTCACCTCCTTTTTCGGGCTCGGCCTGTTCATGGTCTCGCTCAGGCCGATGGCGGTCTCGGTCCAGACCATCACCATGGGCAACATCCTGGCGATCACGCCGTCCGACACGCTGCAGCTGGTCATCATCGGCGGGGTTTCGCTGGCGATCCTGCTGGCCAAGTGGCGCGACCTGATGGCGGTCTTCTTCGACGAGGCGCATGCACGCACGATCGGACTCAACCCGGACGCCCTGCGGCTGGTCTTCTTCACGCTTCTGGCCGCCTCCACGGTCGCGGCGATGCAGACGGTGGGGGCCTTCCTCGTCATCGCGCTGGTCGTCACGCCGGGCGCGACGGCCTATCTCCTGACCGACCGGTTCCCGCGCCTCATCGCGCTGTCCGTCGCCATCGGGGCGGTGACCAGCGCCGTCGGCGCCTATCTCAGCTATTTCCTCGACGGGGCGACCGGCGGCGTCATCGTCTGCCTGCAGACCGCGCTCTTCGTCCTCGCCTTCGTCTTCGCGCCCAAGCACGGCATCCTGGCCGCGCGCCGGCGCGTCCGCGCGGCGCTCGGGGAGGCCGCATGACCGAGACGCTGCTTCTGCCGCTGCAGTTTCCCTTCATGCGCGACGCGATGTTGATCACCGCGCTGATCGCGCCGGCGGCCGCCCTGCTGTCGTGTTTCCTGGTGCTCAAGGGCTGGTCGCTGATGGGCGACGCCGTCAGCCACGCCGTGCTGCCGGGCGTCGTTCTGGCCTACATGGCCGGCGCGCCGCTGGTATTGGGGGCGTTCCTGGCCGGTCTCTTCACGGCGCTGGCGACCGGCTTCGTCAAGGACCGCTCGCGGGTCAAGCAGGACACCGTGATGGGCGTGATCTTTTCCGGCATGTTCGGGCTCGGCATCGTGATCTACACCCGGATCGAGACCGACCTGCATCTCGACCACATCCTGTTCGGCAACATGCTCGGGGTCGGGCGCGACGATCTCTGGACGGCGGGGCTGATCGCCGTGCCGGTCGCCCTGATCATTCTCGCGAAGTGGCGCGACATCCTGACCCACGCATTCGATCCCGTGCAGGCGCGCATGGTCGGCCTGCCGGTCAACGTCATCCACTACGGCCTGCTGGCGATCCTGTCGGCGACCATCGTGGCGATGCTGTCTTCCGTGGGGATCATCCTCGCGGTCGCGTTCCTGATCGCGCCCGGCGCGATCGCCTTCCTCCTGACCCGGCGTTTCGCGGCGATGCTCGCCGCCTCCGTCGCCATCGCGCTCGTCGCCGGGTCTTCGGGCGTCTATGCGAGCTTCTGGCTGGACAGCGCGCCGGCCCCGACGATCGTCC
>JBAQHA010000118.1:0-9172 GCA_049288075.1 Oricola sp. | reverse complement strand
TCGTCGCCGACGAGCCGGTCTCCGCGCTCGACGTGTCGGTTCAGGCGGCCGTGACCGAGCTGCTTATGGACATCCAGCGCGAGTCGCGCACGACCATGCTGTTCATCAGCCACGACCTTTCGGTCGTTCGCTACATCGCCGACCGCGTCGTGGTGATGTATCTCGGCTATATCGTCGAGCAGGGCACGACCGACCAGGTCTTCTCGCCGCCCTATCATCCCTACACCGAGGCGCTTCTGTCGGCGATCCCGATTGCTGACACCAGCGTCCACAAGAAGACGATCATTCTCGAGGGCGACATACCGTCGGCGCTCAATCCGCCGCCCGGCTGCCCGTTCCAGACGCGGTGCCCGCACAAGCATCAGGTTCCGGGCGATCTCTGCGAGACCCAGGTTCCTCCCGTCAGGGATTTCGGCGGCGGTCATTTCGCGCTGTGTCATCTGTCGGACGAGGATTTTGCCGCAATGGAGCCGGTCATCTCTTTCGAGGGCAAGGAGGCGGAGCCGTCCGCCGCGAAGTCGACCGGACCCCGGAAGCAAAAAGCGCCCGTCCAGTCGAAGCCGCAGCGCGCCAGGGGCGAACAGCCGCGCGCGCGCGCCCAGGCTGCCGTCGAGACGGAACGTGAGAGGAAATCGCCCGATAAAGCCGCTGCGAAGAACAAGCCGCGAGGTTCGGCGGCCGAACAGCTACCCGTCGCCGGCCTGGCGACGGCGGGCGCCGCTCGCGTGTCGAAGCTGCGGGCTCCGGCCAGAGCCGACGCGCGTCCGCCGAGAATGCGCAAGCCCGCAAAGCCCGACGACTTGAAGCTGATCTCCGGCGTGGGTCCGAAGATCGAGGGCATACTGAACAGTCTCGGCATCTATAAATACGAACAGATCGCCGGGTGGAAGAAGGCAGAGCGAGCCTGGGTTGACGACCACCTCAAGTTCAAGGGCCGGATCGAACGCGAGGACTGGGTCAAGCAGGCGAAGGCATTGGCCAAGGGCGGCGTGGACGAATATGTCCGCGTCTTCGGCAAGAAACCGCGCTAGCCGCCTTTTGTCCGGACACGATAGGCAAGCCGGTCGCTCCACTCCGGATGCCGGTCGAACTGGGCGGCGGCGAACGGGCACAGCGGGATGATCTTGCGGCCTTCCTTCCCCATGTCCGCCATCAGGGCGTTCAGCAGCCGCGATCCGGTGCCGGTGCCGCGAAACGCGTCCGGCACCTCGGTATGGTCGATGATGACTTGGTCCGGTCCGGTGAACCGGAAGCTCATTTCGGCGACCGTACCGCCTGGACCGCGAACCAGGTAGCGGCCCTTGCCGCTCTCGTCCTGCTCCCGCTCTATCGCCAGGTTCTTGACGTCCGCCACTCCCGCCCGGATGCCCGTGATGAAATCCCGCACCGCGTCCAGTTCGGCCTGCGCGATCTCGTGTCCGCCCGGATGCCACACGCTTTTCACCGTCGCGCCGCGACCTTCCAGCCCCTCGATCAGTTGACCGGTCGTTTCCGGCGGACAGAGCGGGTCGCGGCCGCCCGCCGTGACCAGGATTTGGCGGCCGGCAAGCTGGTCGCCGCCTTCGAATGTCCACGGGATCAGCGGATGCATCAGCACGGCGTGGCTGAAGATGTCCGGCGCCTCCAGCATGACCGCGGCAAGGATGTTGGCGCCGTTGGAATAGCCGAGCCCTGCGACGCGCGACGGCCTCAGGCGCTCGACATGGGCGGCAAGGAACAGCGCCATCGCGCGCGTTCGCGCGCCGAGATCCGTCATGTCATACACGCCTTCGCCGGTTCGGCGGAAATAACGCAGCATGCCGTTCTCCGAGACGTCGCCGCGCGGCGCGATGACGATCGCCTCGGGGAAAAACTCCGCGCCCAAGTCGAGGAACTGTCCCTCATCGCCTCCGGTGCCATGGAAGGCGAACAGTACGGGATTGCCGGGTCGGTAGTCCGGCCCCCTCCGTTCGGCGTATTCGTAGCTTTCGAGCGTCATCCGGTGATGCCTCAACTGCGGTCGATCGGCAGCGCGCTGGTGTCCTTCAGCGTTTGCAGCACGATCGAGGTCTTGACGTTCTGTACCGCCTCGTGCGGCAGCAACGTCTCGTTGACGAAATCCGACAGGCCGCGCAGATCCCGCGTGACCACCCGCAGAATGTAGTCCATCTCGCCGGTCAGCGCATGCGCCTCCTGCACCTCCGGAAGCCGCGCCATCAGTTCCGCGAAGCGCGCGGCGTTGTTGCGGTTGTGCGTGGCGAGCGTCACCGAGATGAAATTGACCAGTCCGAACCCCGCCTTCTCGCCGTCGATGCGGGCGTGATATCCGGCGATCAGCCCGTCGCGCTCCAGCCGCGCCCGCCTTCTCGAGCACTGTGACGGCGAAAGGTGGATGCGCTCGGCGAGGTCGTTGTTGGTCAGCCGCGCATCGTCCTGCAATAGCGCAAGGATTTTGCGGTCGGTTTTGTCCATATCGATTTCCGGCACGAGATGGTCTCCTGAAGTGCACGATTCGTGCATATCGTTGCCGCGTCATGCGTCAAAATGCAAACACCTTGCGAGCTTGCCGCGCTATTCTGGCACGAGGAGATTTGGAGGATTTGCCATGGGTCCGTTCCCGCATGATGCACCGACAGCAGAAATCTCGGCCGGCAACCCGGCCGGAACCGACGGTTTCGAGTTCGTCGAATTCGCCCATCCCGACCCGAAGGAGCTCGAAACGCTCTTTGCCCGCATGGGCTTCGCGCCGGTCGCGCGCCACAAATCGAAGGCGATCACCGTGTGGCGCCAGGGCGACGTCAACTACATCCTCAATGCCGAACCCGGCTCGCACGCCATGCGTTTCGTCGAAGAGCACGGCCCTTGCGCGCCGTCCATGGCCTGGCGGGTCGTCGACGCGAAACACGCCTTCGACCACGCGGTCTCGAGAGGCGCGACGCCCTATGAGGGGAACGACAAGGCGCTCGACGCGCCGGCCATCGTCGGCATCGGCGGATCGCTGCTCTATTTCGTCGACACCTACGGCGGCGCGGGCTCGGTTTACGATGCCGGGTTTGACTGGATCGGCGAGCGCGATCCGAAGCCCGAGGGCGTCGGCTTCTATTACCTCGATCACCTGACCCACAATGTCTATCGCGGCAACATGGACAAGTGGTGGGCCTTCTACCGCGAACTGTTCGGCTTCACCCAGATCCACTTCTTCGACATCGAGGGCAAGCTCACCGGCCTCGTCAGCCGCGCGATCACCTCGCCCTGCGGCAAGATCCGCATTCCCTTGAACGAGTCGACCGACGACAAGAGCCAGATCGAGAGCTACCTGAAGAAGTACAAGGGCGAGGGCATCCAGCACATCGCGGTCGGCACTGATAACATCTATGACGCGACCGACCGGCTGGCCGACAACGGTCTCGTCTTCATGCCGGGGCCGCCGGACGCCTATTACGCCATGAGCCACGACCGCGTGAAGGATCACGACGAACCGATCGACCGGTTGAAGAAATACGGCATCCTGATCGACGGCGAAGGAGTCGTCGGCGGCGGGGAGACGAAGATCCTGTTGCAGATATTCTCGAAAACCGTGATCGGCCCGATCTTCTTCGAGTTCATCCAGCGCAAGGGCGACAACGGCTTTGGCGAGGGCAATTTCCGCGCCCTGTTCGAATCGATCGAACGCGAACAGATCGAGAGCGGCGAATTGACGGTGGCGGCGGCGGAGTGATCAGGCCGTCACGGCTCTTCCGCGGCGCGATCGCAGGAAGATCGTCGCGATGATGGCGATGTTGAGCATGTTCCAGGCGATGCCGTTGATGAACGCCATCCGGTAGCTTCCGGTCGCGTCGAAGATCCAGCCTGACATCCAGCCGCCGAGCGCCATGCCGACGACCGTCGCCATGATCACGAAGCCGATGCGCGCACCGGCTTCGTTCGCCGGCATGTATTCGCGCACGATCAGTGCGTAACTCGGCACGATGCCGCCCTGCGACAGGCCGAACACCAGGCTGACCAGATACAGCGAGACCAGCCCGTCATAGGGCAGGTAGAGAAACAGTGCGATGCATTGCAGCGTCGAGCCGATCAGCAACGTCAACACGCCGCCGAGCTTGTCGGCAACGAGGCCCGAGAGGAGGCGCGAGGCGACGCCGCCCAACAACATCAGGGAAAGCATCTCCGCGCCGACTGCCGGGCCGAAGCCGAGATCGACGCATAGCGACACGATATGCACCTGCGGCATCGCCATGGCGACGCAACAGCCGACGCCGGCCAGCGCCAGCATCCATTGCAGAACCCGCGGCGAAAACGCCACCGGTGGCTCCGCGGCCGTCGCTGCGGGATGTGTCGCGCCGGCTGCCGAGGCCGGTACCCGGCGCCTGAGCAGCAGCGCCAGCGGGACGACGCTCGCGACGACGATCACGGCGATCGTCAGGTATACCGAGCGCCAGCCGGAGCCGGCCTGGATCGTATGCAGCACCACCGGCCAGATCGCACCGGCGAGATAATTGCCGCTCGCCGCGATCCCGACAGCGATGCCGCGCCGGCGCTTGAACCACAGCGAGATATCGGCGACCAGCGGGCCGAAGCTCGCCGCGCTGCCGAAGCCGATGGCGACCTGCGCCGCCGACAGGAATGCGACCGACGTCGCCACAGACGCCACCGCGTAGCCCAGCCCGAGCGTCGTCGCCGCACCGATCAGCGCGATGGTAATGCCGAACCGGTCGACCGCGCGGCCGATGAACAAGTTGCCGGCCGCGAAGCCTGCCATGGTCAGCGTGTAGGGGATCGAGGCGTCCGCCCGGTCGATGCCGAATTCCGCCTGCACCTCCGGCATGATCAGGATGATCGACCACATGCCCACATTGGCAATTGTGGCGATCAGGAGCGAGATCGCAAGGCGTTTCCAGGAATAGGGGCTGTCGAGATAGGCAGGAGTATGCATGCGGCGACGCTATTGCCGCCCTTCCGGATTGTCCAACGGTCTTTATCCGCTCGCGTCAGAAGCCGAATCTCTGAAAGACCGCTTTCAACACCGAGAGAAAAGCAAGGCTGATGAACCCTCCCGACACAACCAGGACCGCGTGCTTGGTCGTGTCATACGCGGAAACATGGATGTACCGCGCGAGGTAAAAACCGAGGAATCCTCCGGCGACCAGAATGGTCGCGTTCATCAACGTGCCGAAACCGTCCTCGCCAAGGACGCCGTTCATGGCAATGCCGATGAAATAGGCGCAGGCGGTCCCGGCAAACAGGATCATCAGAAAAGTCGCAGTGTCCGTACCAAAAGACATTTGCCACCTCCGGGCTTAGTTGTCGTTACGTAACATACCTGACAAGTCTGAACGTGCCGTATTGATACGGTCTCGAATTGTGCGTTCCAGAGGTCGGTTTTGTTAATTTCCGCCGTTTCCACTGACTGAGTGCGACGGATGGCTAAAGTTTTATCGTCCCGATAAGACGGAGGTTCATCCGCAATCGCTATGGTGCCGGCAACGTATCGGAGACGACGATGCCGCGCGCCGACAGGATTTTCGACAAATTCAAGGCGCTGCCGATATGGCAGCAGTCGCTTGTCGTCGTTCTCGGCGCTATTGCCGGATCCGATCTGCTGACGCTGGCATTCTACAGCGTCTTCTTTTCCGACCGGTTGACGCTCGACCTTTTGCTGACGGCGATTATAGCCGTGTTGGTCGCGTTTCCGATCAGTTTGGTCGTGCTTCATCAGACGGCCAAGATCGCGCGCCTCGCCGAAAACCTGCGCGAAGCTTCCGAAACGGACCACCTGACCCATCTCTACAATCGCCGCCAGTTCATGATCTCCGTCGGAGATGCGCTGCAACAGTCGGAAGAACTGGCCGGCGCCGGAACGGTGCTCTTCATCGATGCGGACTACTTCAAGCGTATCAACGATACCTACGGCCACGGTGTCGGCGATGAGGTGTTGGTCAATATCGGAGCAGTGATCCGGGAATGCGTTCGCGGCGAGGACGTGGCCGCCCGTATTGGGGGCGAAGAATTCGCCGTGTTCCTGCGGCGTGCCGATATGGCGATCGCCCTGCGTACAGCCGAACGCATCCGCAGCCAGACGCACCGGATCTCAAGGGCCATGAATCTGACGGACCTCCCCGTGACGGTCAGTATCGGCATCGCCCGCCACCACAAGGGGCAGGGACTGGAGGAGGTGTTGCGCGCCGCGGATCGCGCGCTCTATGCCGCGAAGGCGAAAGGCCGTGACCAGGTCGTCGGCGACGCCTGCCTTCCGACGGCCGCCTGACCGTCGGCAATACGCCTACTGCTTGTATTCCCAGACTTCCTGAAAACTCAGATCGGTGAACGCCATCGCGTCTCTCGCCGCCGCGTCGCAGCCGAGCGCCTTGATGTTGCGCTGCATTTCCTCGCGCCATTCCGGGGCAGCGGCAATGGCCGCGGCGCGGTCCTGCGGGTCCAGGTCTCGGCCTGACGTCGCCTCTTCATAGACGAAATAGGCGGGGCAGGCTTCTTCGATGGCCGCCGTGTAGCCGCGAAAGATCGCGAACCGCATCGCCTCGTTTTCGCCCGCTTGGGCGCATGCCGTCCACGCCATGGCGGCGATAGCGGCCGGTTTCAGTCGATCGAACACCAGATAGTTCCCGCAACCGGATGAGAATCGCGGCAACCCGATTATTGCATCGGCGCGGGGCTGTCCATGTCATTCGCCGGGATATGTGGCCGTGGCGACCGGTCAGGCAATTTCCAGCCGGTTGCGGCCTGCGTTCTTGGCCTCGAACAACACTGCGTCGGCACGCGCGATCAGGTCGCCGGCATGGCGGTCCGAGAGTTCCGACACGGCCGCGCCCATGCTGACCGTCACGAAATCGGATGTCGGGGACGCCGGATGCTGGATCGCGAGCGCCTCGATGGCGCTTCGAATCCGCTTGGCCACGGCCATGACGCCGACAGCGTCCGTATCCGGAAGGATGATGACGAATTCCTCGCCCCCGTACCGCGCGGCGATATCGTCCGGCGATGATACGACACTGGTGAAAAGCCTGCCCAGCTGGCGAAGGCATTCGTCGCCGGCCTGATGGCCAAGGTCGTCATTGTAGGCTTTGAAGTGATCGATATCGATCAGCAGGAGCCCGAGTGGCCGGTCGGTTTCGCGGGCATTCTGCCAAAGTTCCTCGATCGACCGGTCGAACGAGCGCCGGTTGGCAATGCCGGTCAAACCGTCCAGGTTGGCAAGCTTGAGAAGTTCGTCTTCGGCGCGCTTCTGCTCCGTGATGTCGCGAAGCGTCTCGACGACGGCGAGAAGCTTGCCGCACTCCGAGAAGATGGGCCCTGCATCGATGGCGAGATACCGGGATGTCTTGGCGCGCGGAAAACGGCACCAGTTTTCCGCCGACATTCTCCGCTCCCGGCGCGAACTCGAAAGCACTTCTGCGTAGAGCGCCGTGGCGTTGAAGTCGCCGTTCAGCACGAGATCGGCCAGGCAAGGCCGTTCATGCCGGTAGAATCCGCGCCAGTGGTTCGTCGTCCCGATCACCTGATCTGCCGGAAGACCGGTCAGTTTCACAAGCGCATTGTTCCAGATGAGTACCTGTCCGGACGCGTCCAGAACAAAGGTCGGTACAACCAGATCGCGCATAAGCTGAATGGCGAAAGCCCTGCTGTCCTGATCGACCGCGGAATTCGCGGAAATGGGATTTGCGGTGTTCATTCTTCCCCCCGACGCGAGCATCGGCCAGTTTTATTCGGAATCGCCGAATATCATCCAACCGGGTCGCCTTAGAAAACTTGAACGAATAAACGCGAATCCGGTTAAAATTCACCGAATATCGTGTTGACGACACTTTTTACGTGCATTTTGTCGGACCCGGCCGCCTGTGTTCTTGGGCTGCAGTCACTTCTTGCCGCACCGGTTTCGGCGATGCCGCCGGCGCAAATTCTCGAGATTCTCGAGACCTGCGCTCTGTAGCCTCAGCAATCGGGAGAATGACGCTGAACCTTCATCCAGCCGCGAGTTGAGCCTCGGCCTTTCTGTTGCGACACGGGGCGCGGGTTGAGAAACCGGCGGCAGAGATGCGGAGCCTTCAACTTGTGCGGCGCTGGAGCCGGTTGCGGCGGGAATCCTGGCTTCGGCGGACGGAAAGAGCGTCTCGTATCCGATGTCGTCCTTGCGCACACGCGCTCCGTCGGCGTCATGCCGGGCGCGTCTTCTTCCATCGCGCTCACCCGGGTCCAAACTCGAGTCAAGAGGTGCACAGGCGAAATCGGATCAGTTTTCAGTGTCCCGTTCAATCTCTTCGAGGGTTCTGCCAGGCCGGGACCGAAACACCGGCATCGACCAGCCGAGCGTAATCGCCAATATCCGGGCTATGAACGCCACCGAAAGCCCGCCCAGTATTGCGGCGAAGCGGTCGGGACCGAAGCTGAAAATCAGCACATAGGTGCATGCGCCGAGAACCGATGCCGTGACATAAATCTCGCGGCGCAGGATGATTGATGCTTCCTGGCCCAATATGTCTCGGATAATGCCGCCCACCGAGGCTGTTATGACACCCATTACGACCGCTATGACCGGACCGGTCCCGCTATCGAGGCCCTTTGCCGTGCCGGCAACAGTAACCAGCGCCATGCCGAATGCATCCAGCCACAGAATGAGGATGTAGCGCGACTGGATAAGGTGCGACGTGAAATGCACCACGACAGCTGCGATCAGGCAAATAACCACGGGAGACGGATCAACCACCCAGAATACCGGCACGTCCAAAAGCAAGTCGCGAACCGTGCCGCCTCCGACGCCGGTCACGACCGCCAGCCACATGAAGCCGATTACATCCATCTGCTTCCGCGACGCGACAAGTGCGCCGGTGACGGCAAATACGACGGCAGCCGAAAGATCCAGGATGCTGAGAAGCGGCGCCAGCTTTTCGAGATACATCATGCCGCGAGCTCCCTGCTTTCGATCCTCGGCGTTATGCCTTGTTTCCCGGCATCAGCTCAAGTTGAAACGACGGATCCAGGCTGATGCGGAGAACAGCAGCGTACGCGGTTCTCTGCTGCATCCCCGGCGCATCCGAAAGGATTCGAGTCCTGCCCCCTTCTTCGGGAGAGCGCACAAATCCACCTCGCAAATTCTCAATTGAAGGTTCAGCCCGTATCTGTTACCAAGGCCGTGCTTGGGCGTTTCGCCCCGGGCACCCGTAGCTCAGCTGGATAGAGT
>JBAQHA010000117.1:0-7373 GCA_049288075.1 Oricola sp. | reverse complement strand
GAGCAGCGCCTGCGTGTAGGGATGGTGCGGATCGGCAAACAGGTCCCGCACCGCCTGCTCCTCCACCTTCTGGCCGGCATATTGCACCTGCACCCGCTCCGCCGTCTCGGCGACGACGCCCATGTCGTGCGTGATCAGGATCAGCCCCATGCCGTGCTGTTTCTGCAGGTCGACCAGCAGGTCGAGGATCTGCGCCTGGATCGTCACGTCGAGCGCCGTGGTCGGCTCGTCGGCGATCAGCAGTTTCGGATTGCAGGCGAGCGCCATCGCGATCATCACGCGCTGGCTCATGCCGCCGGACAACTGGTGCGGAAACAGGCTCAACCGCTTTTCCGGCGCGGGAATGCCTACCAGCTTCAGCAGTTCGATCGACCGTTCGCGCCGCTGCGGCCGGTTCATCCCCATGTGGATGCGCAGGCTCTCGCCGATCTGGAAACCCACCGTGAAGCACGGATTGAGGCTCGACATCGGCTCCTGGAAGATCATCGCGATGTCCTTGCCGACGATTCCCCGGCGGTCTTTTGCCGAAATCGCCAGCATGTCGCGGCCGTCGAAGCGCATCGCGTCCGCCGTCACCGTCGCCGTCCAGGGCAGCAGCCCCATCAGCGCCAGCATGGCGACCGACTTGCCGGACCCGCTCTCGCCGACGATCGACAGGATCTCGCCGCGGTCGCAGGAAAGCGACACGCCGTCCACGGCCTTGAACGGTCCCACGGACGTGGCGAAGGCGACGGTCAGGTTTTCGATCTCGAGAAGTGCCATGGACGTCAGCTCTGCTTCAGTTTCGGGTCGAGCGCGTCGCGCAGCCCGTCGCCCACCAGATTGATGGCGAGCACGGTGATCAGGATGGCAAGGCCCGGGAAGGTGACCACCCACCAGGCGCGCAGGATGAACTCGCGGGCTTCCGCCAGCATCGTGCCCCATTCCGGCGTCGGCGGCTGGGCGCCCACGCCCAGGAAGCCGAGCGCGGCGGCGTCGAGAATGGCGTTGGAGAAGGCGAGCGTTGCCTGCACGATCAGCGGCGCCAGGCAATTCGGCAGGATGGTCACGAACATCAGGCGCAGCTTGCTCGCGCCGGCGACCCGCGCCGAAATGACATATTCGCGCTCTCGTTCCGACAACACCGATGCGCGGGTCAGCCGCACGAAATGCGGTTGCAGGATCAGCGCGATGGCGATCATCGCGTTCATCAGGCCGGGGCCCAGGATCGCCACCAGCACCAGCGCCAGCAACAGCGACGGGAAGGCGAGGATCACGTCCATCACCCGCATGATCGCGGTGTCGATCCAGCCGCGGAAGAATCCGGCGATCAGGCCGACGACAACACCGACGGAGACGGACAGCGTGACGACGACGACGCCGATGAACAGCGAGAACCGCGCGCCGTATATCAGCCGCGAGAAGATGTCCCGCCCGAGCGCGTCCGTGCCGAGCACGTAGGACCATGAGCCGCCTTCCATCCAGACCGGCTGCAACAGCAGCGCCTGCCGGTTCTGCAGGCTCGGGCTGTGCGGGGCGATCAACGGCGAGAACACCGCGAGGAAAACGATAATTGAGAAGACGACGAGGCCGACCACGGCACCCTTGTTCTGTCTGAAATAGAACCAGAACTCGGACAGCAGGGCCTTGCGCATCGCCCAGGCGTCGACCCTGGTGTCCGCGCGGCTCGGTGTCTCCGCTTCTTGCGCTTCGATATCGGTCACTGGACTACCTTCTGATGCGCGGATTGATGAAGCCGTAGAGCACGTCGACGGCAAGGTTGACGATCATGATAACGCTGGCGATCAGCATCAGTCCCCCCTGCACCACCGCGTAGTCGCGCTTGGAGACGGAATCGACCATCCACTTGCCGATGCCCGGCCACGAAAAGATCGTCTCGGTCAGGATAGCGCCTGTCAGCAGCACGCCGACCTGCAGCCCGATCGTGGTGACAACGGGGATCAGGGCGTTGCGCAACGCGTGCAGGCCGATGATGCGCCTCGGCGCCAGCCCCTTGGATTTCGCCGTGCGTACATAATCCTCGCCAAGCACTTCCAGCATGGCCGAGCGCGTCTGCCGCGCGATCACCGCCAGCGGGATCGTCGCCAGCACGATGGTAGGCAGTACGAGATGGCTCACAGCCGACATGAACGCGCCTTTCTGGCCGGACAGCAGGCTGTCGATCAGCATGAAGCCGGTCACCGGCTCGAAGAAATAGAGAAGCGAGATCCGCCCTGACACCGGGGTCAGCGCGAGAAAGCCGGAAAAGAAGATGATGAGCAGCAGGCCCCACCAGAAGATCGGCATCGAATAGCCGACCAGCGCGACGCCCATGATCGACTGGTCAAGCCATGTGCCGCGCTTCACCGCGGCGATGACGCCGGCCGGAATGCCGACGGCGACTGCGACGATGATGGCGCAGAAGGAGAGTTCCAGGGTCGCCGGGAACAGTGTGAAGAATTCCGGCAATACCGGCCGCTTGGTGACGATGGAAGTTCCGAAATCTCCCTGCAGGATGCCGGCGACATAGTCGAGATACTGCATGATCAGCGGCCTGTCGAAGCCGTACAGCACCTGCAACTGCTCGTAGCGCTCGGCGGTCATGCCGCGCTCGCCGGCGAGCAGCATGATTGGGTCGCCCGGCAGTAGGCGGATGAAGGCGAAGGCGACAATTGAGACGCCGATGAAAGTAGGGATGACCAGCGCGAGCCGGTAAAGGAAAAATCGAAGCATGGCGTGCGGCTTTGCCTGATTTGTGCCGTCGGATCAAACCGCGGCATCCGCTTGATGCGGAGCGTGCCGCCCGGCACTTGTCCGGGCGGCACTATCGTTTCGGTTACTCGGTGATGTCGACGCCGTCGAACCAGTGACCGCCGAGCGGGTCCATCACATAGCCTGTGACGTTCGAACGCATCGGCATGTGCACGACGGAGTGGGCGATGGTCGCCCACGGCGCTTCGCGCTTGAACACGACCTGGGCCTCTTCATAGAGCTTGGTGCGTTCTTCCGGCGTGCCGCTCTTGGCCTTCTGGATCAGGTTGTTGAACTCCTCGTTGCACCACTGGGCGCGGTTGGCGCCGCCGACGCCGTCGCAGCCGAGCAGCACGGCGAGGAAGTTGTCCGGGTCGCCGTTGTCGCCGGTCCAGCCGAGCAACACCGCGCCGTCGCGGTCGACCGCCTTGGAGCGCTCGAGATACTCGCCCCACTCGTAGGAGACGATCTCGACGGTGACGCCGATCTTGGAGAAGTCCTCCTGCATCACCTCGGCCATGCGGCGCGCATTCGGGTTGTAGGGTCGCTGCACCGGCATCGCCCAGATCTTCATCGAAAGATCGCTGACGCCGGCTTCCGCGAGCATCGCCTTGGCCGCATCCAGGTCGAACGGGTCGTCGACGATCGCGTCGTTATAGGACCACATGGTCGGTGGGATCGGGTTCTTGGCCGCCTGGCCGGCGCCCTGGAACACGGCGTCGAGGATCGCCTGCTTGTTGATCGCCATGTTCAGCGCCTTGCGCACCTTCGGATTGTCGAACGGTGCCTGCTGCGTGTTGTAGGCGAGGTAGCCGACATTCAGGCCTTCCTGCTCCATCACGGTGATGTCGCCATTGTCTTTCAGCGCCTGCACGTCGGCCGGGTTCGGATACGGCATCACATGGCACTCGCCGGCGAGCAGCTTCTGCTGGCGCACTGCATTGTCCGTGGTGATGGCGAAGACCAGATCGTCGATCGGCTGCTTGCCGCCCCAATAGTCGGCAAACGCCTTGTAGCGGATTACCGCGTCAGGCTGGTAGGCGACGAAGGTGAACGGGCCGGTGCCGACCGGCTTCTGGTTCAGGTCCGACAGGTTGCCCGAAGCGACCAGGGAGTCAGCATATTCCTTCGAGAAGATGGACGCGAAATCCATCGCCAAATTGGCGAGGAACGGCGATTCCGGACGGGTCAGCACGAACTTCACCGTCATGTCGTCGACCTTCTCGATCGACTTGACCAGGTCCGGCATCGACATGCCGTTGAAATATTCCCAGCTCGCGCCTTCGACATAGGCGTTGAATGGGTTGGCCGCGTCCATCTGGCGCTCGAAGGAGAAGATCACGTCATCGGCGGTAAGATCGCGCGACGGAGTGAAGAAGTCGGTTGTATGGAACTTGGCGCCGGCGCGCAGGTGGAACGTGTATTCCAGCCCGTCGTCGGAGACTTCCCAGCTCTCGGCGAGGCCCGGCTGCACTTCTGTGGTGCCGCGCTTGAACTCGACGAGCCGGTTGTAGACAGGCTTGGAGGAGGCGTCGAATGTCGTGCCGGCGGTGTAGAGCGCCGGGTCGAAGCCTTCCGGCGAACCTTCGGAACAATAGACCAGCGTCTTGGCGCTGGCGGCGGACGCCAGGCTCGATGCGAGCATCGTCGCAGCGAGCAGCGTGGTGAGTTTGTGAATTTTCATGATTGCTCCCGTATGTAACGCTTTAACGTTCAAGAAGCCTGTTCCAAGCGGTTTGGAACAGGGAACAGCATCCCCCTCGGGAATGCGGAAGCTGGGAACAAAGCCCGATTATTGGCCGAATGCAATATGCTTTCGCTGGAATTTTTTCCATTTGATAAAGGGCCGTCGCGGACCGCGCTGCCCGTCTCGCCCCGTGAGATGAACGCGGCGCGGTCGAGGTCGTGATCGGCAGGGGATGTCGTCCGCTGATAGGCGGCGCGAGCGCTGTGCCGGCGATTGCCCATGGGCCCGATTGCCGCCGGCGAGGAAAATCTATCGCGGCATTTTCACCATGACGCGCCGGCGGTGTTAACCGCTCGTAAATCATAACGGCCGATGAAAGAAGCGTGTCCACCCGTTCAGGGTCCGACGGGACATGAGGTCCGCTCAACGCGCCGCCAGGCATGTCGCCCGATCAATTCGAAACCCGCATACACGGGCGCGCCTCGGCGTCAGGCCTGTGATGGAGTTCAAACCATGTCATTCGTAACTCGGATGCGCGCCTTGCCGCGCGTCGCGGCTGGCATTGCGCTCTGCGCGCTCGCCTTCTCCGGATCCGCGGCCGCCGGCGATGCCCCCGGTCCGGACCATGTCGATGAAGTCGGCCGGTTCTTCCAGGACCGTGTCCGGTCCTGGGTCAACGGACCCGAGGTCGTTGCCGCCATTCGCGAGCAGAACCTTCGGACCGTCGGTTACGACGATGCCGCGATTAAGGCTAGCGACGACGCCTGGCGAGCCGAGGTGGGCTCTGAAGGAGCCGACCGGCCGATGGTCGAGGAAGTGATGCAGCGTGGCGTGTCGCTTTATCTCAAGCAGAAACAGCGGGCCGCCGACTGGATGATCGTCGAGATCATCCTGATGGACGCGAAGGGTCTCAATGTCGGCCTTTCGACGCCGACATCCGACTACTGGCAAGGCGACGAAGCCAAACACCAGAAGACCTTCCAGGCGGCCTCGCGCGATCTTTTCATAGACGATGTGGAGTTCGAGCCCGACTCCGGCCTGCTGTTGTCGCAGGTCTCGGAAACGATATTCGATCCCGACAGCGGCGAACCGATCGGTGCCGTCACCGTGTCGGTCAACATGAACAAACTCTGATCCAGGACTGCCAGATTCCATGAGCAACGAGCACACCAAAACCCGGTCCGCAGGCGCCTTCGGACGTCTTTCCCTCACCTCCAGGCTGGCGTCGGTCATCGTGGTGGTGAATCTTGTCGGTCTAGCCGCAACCGTCTTCCTCCTGCAGCGCAATGCGTCGCAAACCTTGCGCGAGGACGCGTTCGTCAATTGGACCCGCGAAGTCCAGCAACTCGGCACAATGGCTGCTGGCGGCATCAAGTGGAACGTGCCGGAAGCCATCGAGCAGGCCTACAGCCGCTATGCGAGCTCCGACAGTCACGACCTGCGCAGGGTGATCGCATTCAACAACGACAAGCAGGTCATGGCGTCGTGGGCCTATTCGGGATTCGATGCGGATGCGGGCGCCACGGACATCGCGGCGGTGATGGACACCAATCCGACGCAGCCGGTCGTCGCTGAGGATAGCGGCGGCGAAAGCATCGTCACGATCGTCGTGCCGCTCGACGCCGACAGCGCCGGCAAGCCGCGCGGCTATATCGGAACCATATGGAGTACCGAACGCCTTGCAGCGACCGGCGCCGCGTTCGGTCTTCAAACCCTCGTGATCCAGGCGATTTCCATCCTCTTCGTGATCGGGGCCTTCCTCTATGCGCTTCGCGGTATCGTCAGCCGACCCCTGGCGGATCTGACCGCCCGCATCGGAACGCTGCAGGCGGGTGATCTGCATTCCGACATTCCGCATCGTGGCCGGACCGACACGATCGGTGTCGTCGCTTCCGCGCTCGAGACCTTCCGCGTCTCGGCGCAGGAGAAGGAAGAAGCTGAAGAGCGCGCCGAGGCCGAACGCCGCAATTTCGACACCGAACGCCAGCGCAGCGAAGCCGAAAGCGCGCGCGTTTCCGAAAACCAGCGCACCGCGATGCAGGTCGTCGGCGGCGCGCTCGGCCGCCTCGCCAAGGGCGACCTGACGGTTCGCATCGAGGATATCGGCGAAGAATTCCGGGCCCTTCGCGATGACTTCAACGGCGCCATCGAGTCGTTGTCCGAAACCATGGCGAACATCTCCCGGACGACGGCGAAGGTCGCGGACAGTTCCGGCGAGTTGTCGTCGGCCGCCAACACGCTGTCGCACCGCACCGAGACCCAGGCGGCTTCGATCGAGGAAACCGCCGCCGCCTCCGAGGAGATCACGGCGACGGTGAGGGAATCGGCATTGCGTGCCGAGGAAACCGACCGCATCGTCGCGGATGCGACCGACTGCGTGCAGACATCCCAGGAAGTCGTCGGCCAGGCGATTGTCGCGATGCAGCGCATCGAGCAGTCTTCCGTGAAGATCAGCCAGATCATCGCGGTGATCGACGACATTGCATTCCAGACCAATCTGCTGGCGCTCAATGCCGGCGTCGAGGCGGCGCGCGCCGGGGAGGTCGGCAGCGGCTTCGCCGTCGTCGCCCAGGAAGTGCGCGAACTGGCGCAGCGCTCGGCCGAGGCGGCCAAGGAGATCAAGGGCCTGATCAGCAATTCGTCGGCCGAGGTGGAATCCGGCGTCGAGCAGGTCAACAAGACCGGCGCGTCTCTGGAGGAAATCCAGGGCCATGTCGACCGGATCCGCGAGAACATCGGCGCGATCGTGTCCTCGGCCCGCGAACAGTCCGCCGGACTGCAGGATGTCAACGCCGCGGTCAGCGAAATGGACAGGATGACCCAGCAGAACGCCGCGATGGCCGAGGAAACCAACGCCGCCAGCCAGTCTCTGGGTCAGCAGGCCGCGGAATTGCGCCGCCTGGTCGATCGCTTCACGATCGACGCCGCATCGTGCGGCGCCGGCAACGCGGGACCG
>JBAQHA010000116.1:0-2114 GCA_049288075.1 Oricola sp. | reverse complement strand
TGGATCGCGGTCGCGGTGGAGGGGATCGGCACGCCCGGATTGACCAGCCGGTTGAACGCGTCGCTCTCCTCTATGCGTCCGGCCTTCAGGCCGATGGCGCCGAGCTGGACGATGCGCGCGGACTTCGTGTCGAGGCCGGTCGTTTCGGAATCGAAGGCGATCGCCTCGACCGCGATCAGCGGTGTTGCATCCGTCAGCCGCGCCATGACTGTCCACCCTCCCCCTACACGTTCCGGCCGGGAGAAGCAGCGTTGCGAATTGTCCGTTGCGCAACGCCTTTTCCGACCATGGGATCGTTTGCACGACACTAGCGGCTTTGCTATAGCGACGCCACTCACCCGGCCGTTTTCGCGGCGCAATCAATCGAGGATACCCATGGCAAAGATCAAGGTCGCCAACCCGGTCGTTGAGCTCGACGGCGATGAAATGACCCGCATCATCTGGCAGTTCATCAAGGACAAGCTCATCCATCCCTATCTCGATATCGACCTGGAATATTACGACCTCGGGATCGAGAAGCGCGACGAGACCGACGACCAGATCACCATCGACGCCGCCAACGCCATCAAGAAGCACGGCGTCGGCGTCAAGTGCGCCACGATCACGCCCGACGAGGCCCGCGTCGCCGAATTCGGCCTGAAGAAGATGTGGCGCTCGCCGAACGGCACGATCCGCAACATTCTCGGCGGCGTGATCTTCCGCGAGCCGATCATCTGCAAGAACGTGCCGCGCCTCGTGCCGGGCTGGACGCAGCCGATCATCGTCGGCCGTCACGCTTTCGGCGACCAGTATCGCGCCACCGACTTCCGCTTCCCCGGCAAGGGCAAGCTGACGATCAAGTTCGTCGGCGAGGACGGCGCCACGATCGAGCACGAAGTCTTCGACGCGCCTTCGGCCGGCGTCGCGATGGCGATGTACAATCTCGACGACTCGATCCGCGATTTCGCCCATGCCTCGCTGAACTACGCCCTGCAGCACAAGGTTCCCTGCTACCTGTCGACCAAGAACACCATTCTCAAGGCCTATGACGGGCGGTTCAAGGACATCTTCCAGGAGGTCTACGAAGCCGAGTTCGAGGAGAAGTACAAGGAAGCCAAGATCTGGTACGAACACCGCCTGATCGACGACATGGTGGCCGCCGCGCTGAAGTGGTCCGGCGGCTATGTCTGGGCGTGCAAGAACTATGACGGCGACGTCCAGTCGGACATCGTCGCGCAGGGATTCGGCTCGCTCGGCCTGATGACCTCGGTGCTGATGACGCCCGACGGGAACACGGTGGAGGCGGAAGCCGCGCACGGCACCGTGACGCGCCATTATCGCCAGCACCAGAAGGGCCAGGAAACCTCGACGAACTCGATCGCCTCGATCTTCGCCTGGACGCGCGGCCTCGCGCATCGCGCCAAGCTCGACGGCAACCAGGAACTGGCGGACTTCGCGTCGACGCTGGAAAAGGTCTGCGTCGCCACCGTCGAATCCGGTTTCATGACCAAGGACCTCGCGCTGCTGATCGGCCCCGACCAGCCGTGGCTCTCCACCACCGGGTTCCTCGACAAGATCGACGAGAACCTGCAAAAGGCGATGGGCTGACGCCCGCCGCCCGGAAAGCCGGAGGGAGCGCGTGAACGAGACGATCCGCACCCTCTGGCGCACCAACCGGATACTGGTGATCGCCTTCGCGATCGCCCTTTCGCTCACCGTCCTGTTCGGCGCGCGCACGACCGCGCGCCTGATCTACTGGTCGAACCACCGCGACGTGCCCGTCGCCGCATGGATGCCGCCGGGCTATGTCGCGCGCTCCTACAGCGTCGATGTCGAAATCGTGCGCGAGGCGCTGGGCCTCGACCCGGCCACGCGCGACCACCGCACGATCGCCCGGATCGCCGCCGACCGCGGCGTGCCGGTCGACCGGTTGATCGGCGACGTCAACGCAGCCGTGGCCAAGGCGAAGGCGGACGAGGCGCGGACCGGTCAATGACGGAGACGATCCTTTCGGTCTTTTCCCTCTACGGAGCGCCGGCGCTGTTCGTCATCGTCGCGGCCGGCCAGTTCGGCATTCCGCTGCCGACGTCGATCCTGCTGCTCACGGCCGGCGCGCTGCTCGGCGACGGCGCTCT
>JBAQHA010000115.1:0-1513 GCA_049288075.1 Oricola sp. | reverse complement strand
CATAATAGTGTGCGCTGCACAAAATTTCAACCGCGAACTTTTCGCGATGCACAAACGTGATGCGGATTTTACTAAAACCGGACCCGCGGCAGTAACTTTCCGGTCACCATAAACCACTTGGTAACGACGTGCCGCTACTCTTCGAAGCCACTCCCGACGGTCCCGACCGGGCCTTGTGTTAGTTGAGTTGTCGCAGGTGTTCATTGTGCCCAACAGCAAGCCGCTGTCTTTCGCCCCGCTGTTCCAGGCGGTTTCGACCTTCCTAGCCGCAGTCCTTCTCGTCCTGGCGCTTGGCGCAGCGGCCGGCGCGAATCCGAAATATGCGGCGATCGTCATCGACGCGAATA
This sequence comes from Oricola sp., assembly GCA_049288075.1. Lineage (GTDB taxonomy): Bacteria > Pseudomonadota > Alphaproteobacteria > Rhizobiales > Rhizobiaceae > Oricola. Next base: position 1,166 of record JBAQHA010000115.1, on the reverse strand, counting down.
CCGGCAAGACGCTCCACGAGAGCAGCCCGGACTCGACGCGCTACCCCGCATCCCTGACGAAAATGATGACGCTCTACATGCTGTTCGAGGCGATGGAGCAAGGCAAGGTCACCAAGTCGACCCGCATCGTCTTCTCCAGGCACGCGGCCTCGATGGCGCCGACGAAGCTGGGCGTGCCGGCCGGCAAGAGCATTACCGCCGAGACCGCCATACTTGCGCTGGTCACCAAGTCGGCCAACGACGTGGCGGCTGCCGTCGCCGAGCATCTCGGCGGAACGGAAAGCAAGTTCGCCCAGATGATGACGACCAAGGCGCGCGCGCTCGGCATGTCGCGCACAACCTTCCGCAATGCGTCCGGCCTGCCGGATCCGCGCCAGACGACGACCGCGCGCGACATGGCGACGCTCGGCATCGCCTTGCAGGAGCACTTCCCGGATGAATTCGGGTACTTCCGGACGCCGAGCTTCAAATACGGCCGCGCGCAGTTCCGCAACCACAACCGGCTGCTCGGCCGCGTCAAGGGCGTCGACGGCATCAAGACGGGCTACACGCGCGCTTCCGGGTTCAACCTGGTCAGCTCGGTGCACAGCAACGGCCGCAGCATCGTCGCCGTCGTGATGGGCGGCAAGACCGGCGCGTCACGCGACGCGCAGATGCAGCAACTGCTGGCAAAAACCGTCGCCAAGGGCTCGACGCGCAAGCGGGGCATGCTGGTCGCTCGCGCCGGCGGCACCAGGTTCGCCGCCGCCCCGGTGGAGGTCGCCGGACTGGACATCGACGAAATTCCGGTCCCCGCCAGCGCCGAACGTCCGGCGGAGGCAAGCGCCCCCGCGATGGCTTTCGCCGCCGAGGCCGCCCCGCCGCCCTCGCCGCGTCCGGCTGCGCCGGTCGAGCAGATCGACGAGATCCAGACCGCATCGACGGCCGAACGCACCGCGTGGGTGATCCAGATCGCATCGCTGCCGTCGCAGAACGAGGCTGTCGATTATCTGCGCGCCGCGCAGGACCGCGCCGCTCCCGTTCTCGGCGATCGAGATCCTTTCATCGAGGAATTCCGGAAGGGCGGCGCCGTCTACCACCGCGCCCGCTTTTCCGGCTTCAAGTCGAAAGACGAAGCATGGGCGGCGTGCAAGGCGCTCAAGAAATACGACTACTCCTGCCTTGCC
>JBAQHA010000114.1:0-1602 GCA_049288075.1 Oricola sp. | reverse complement strand
GTCGAGATAGGTCATCGCATTGTGCTTGTCGGCGATGTCGCAGATCTCGGCGATCGGCGCGATGTCGCCGTCCATCGAATAGACGCTCTCGAAGGCGACCAGCTTCGGCGCCGCCGGATCGTCCTGGCTCATCAGCCGGTCGAGGTCGCGCCAGTCATTGTGCCTGAACAGCCGCTTCTCGCAGCGGGCGTGGCGGATGCCCTCGATCATCGAGGCGTGGTTCAACGCGTCCGAATAGACGATGATGCCGGGGATCTTCGACAGAAGCGTGCCGAGCGCCGCCCAGTTGGAAACGTATCCGGACGTGAAGATCAGCGCCGCTTCCTTGCCGTGCAGGTCGGCGAGCTCGTGCTCCAGCATGACGTGGTAATGATTGGTGCCGGAGATGTTGCGCGTGCCGCCCGCACCGGTGCCGCACTTGTCGATCGCCTCGTGCATGGCGGAGACGACATGCTCGTTCTGGCCCATGCCGAGATAGTCGTTCGAGCACCAGACCGTCACCTCCTGGGTGGAACCATCCGCCCGGTGGCGCGTCGCGCGCGGAAACGCCCCGGAATGCCGCTCCAGATCCGCAAACACCCGGTAGTTGCCCGCATCATGCAGGGATGAAAGTCGGTCGGCGAAGAACTGCTCGTAGTCCAAACCTCGGGCCTCCGTTTGACGGTTCATGAATCCGCCGCTCATGATTTTCGGGTTCATATAGCGGGTGCCTCCGAATTTTGGAATGCGTCAAAAGTGTGCGGCATTTCTACCGGCAGGAACCGCCCACGCATTGACTTTGATCAAGCTCCGTTAACCATCGCTGAAGAGGAACAGATTTCCTCGCTTCTTTCGACATTTGGAATGCGCGTTCTCGTTCGGCCCCGGGCCCGGGCCTATTGTCCGGCCAAACCGAACGAGGCCCGAAATGCGTCATTTTCCCATTTTTCTCGACCTGTCCGGACGGCGCGTCGTCGTATCCGGCGCGGGAGAATGCGCCGTTTCGAAGCTTCGCCTGCTGCTCAAGACCGAAGCCGCCATCACCGTATTCGGCGTTTCCCCCGACCCGCAGGTCCTGAAATGGGCCGCGGGAGGCCGCATCGCATTTGCCGAACGCCCCATCCGGCAGAGCGATGCGGTCGGGGCCGCCCTGCTCTACGCCGCAAATGACGACGATGACGAGGACGCCCGCGCCGCCGGGATCGGCCGGCAGGCCGGAGCTCTGGTCAATGTCGTCGACGACCTCGAGCGCTCGCAATTCATCACGCCGGCGATCGTCGACCGCGATCCGGTCACCGTCGCCATCGGCACGGAAGGCGCCGCGCCGGTTCTGGCGCGCCGGCTCAAGGCAGATCTGGAAGAGCGCCTGCCTGCCTCGCTCGGCCTGCTGGCGCGCGTCGGACAGGCTTTCCGCGACCGCGCGACGATCATTCCAATGGGCCGCAAGCGCCGCGATTTCTGGGCGCGCTACTATTCAGGGGCGGGCGACGCGGCGCTGAAACAGGGCGGTGAAGCGGCGGCGCGGGCGAAACTGGAAGAACTTCTGACCGACGCCATCGAGGCGCGGCCGCGCGACGGCCACGTGGCGCTGATCGGCGCCGGCCCCGGCGACCCGGACCTGCT
>JBAQHA010000113.1:0-2948 GCA_049288075.1 Oricola sp. | reverse complement strand
GACGCCGGCGTTCTTGGGAAGTGACCGCTCAAAGTCGCGGGTCATTTGCAGAAGCTGGTCGAGCAGGGCGTTTTCGCTCTTCAGAGCTTCACGTCCGCTATCGTAGGCCATCGCTGCCTCCGTTAGTTGCGGGTGGTGACAACTATTGCGGTATATGCGAGCCGATTTACTACTGAAAAGTGGAAGTGCTGATCTAACGTTACTGGATACTGTCCGTTTTTGATATCGCAATTCTGGCAGTCTTTGTGAATGATAGGGCAAATTGCGCTGTGAAGCGTCGACTTTCTGCCGCTTGTGCAAGGTCTGCAGGCGCTTCAAACATGCGCTGCAGACAGTCGGATCGGGTTTCAAGTGCGTACCTTTGCTTGGGAGAAAGCAATGGAACGTCGACTTGCCGCGATCCTCTCCGCGGACGTTGCCGGCTACAGCCGTATGATGGAAGCGGACGAGGTGGCCACCCACGACGCTTTGGTACAGCGCCGCAGGGAGATTGTTGAGCCGCTCATCCGCCAGTACCACGGGCGCATCGTAAAGCTGACCGGCGATGGCGCGCTGGTGGAGTTCGCCAGTGCGGTGGACGCGGTGATCTGCGCGCGCGCTATCCAGCAGGGAATGGCGGAGCGAAATGAGGGGGTCCCTGAAGAGCAGCAGATCCTCTTTCGCATCGGCATCAACGTCGGCGACATCATCTTCGAGGAAGAGGACATCTACGGCACCGGTGTCAACGTCGCCGCGCGTCTGCAGGAACTCGCCGAGCCGGGAGGCATCTTCGTCTCGCAGTCGGTAGCGGAAAACGCCAGAAGCCTAGCCGAGATCAGCTTCGAGTACCTCGGCGAGCGCGAGGTGAAGAATATCGCAGATGCGATCGAGGTCTACCGCGTCGGCGCGGCTGGAATTGCAACGCTTCAGCGCGGCCACCGCAAGGCGGGCAGGCCCGCCCGGTGGCGCGGCGTCGCCGCGCTTGGCTTGTTGATCGTGGCAGTGGCCGCGGTGGTTGCCGGTTGGGTCTTCTGGTACGGCAAGGATGACTACCTGGCATTGCCCAAGGTGCCTTCGGTAGCGGTGCTGCCGTTCGACAACTTGAGTGCGGATCCCAGCCAGGAGTACCTCGCCCGCGGCATCAGTGAAGACCTCATCACCAATCTCGCCAAGGTGCCAGATCTCTTCGTTATCGCGCGCAATTCGAGCTTCACATACGGATCACGGCCAGTGGACATCGTGCAAGTCGGCCGTGAACTCGGCATTCGCTATGTCGTGGAAGGCAGCGTGCAGCGTTCCAGCCAAATGATCCGCGTGACGGCGCAGGTGATCGACGCGACCAATGGGCGTCACCTTTGGGCGGAACGCTACGACCGTCCGATTGAGGATCTGTTCGCCATACAGGACAGCGTGACGGCGGCGATTGCCGGAACCATGATCGGCACCACCGGCGTCATCGCCGGCGCGGAAACCTCTCGCCTCGCCAGCAAGAACCCGACCAGCTTCAACGCCTACGACTACCTGATGCGCGGCTGGGAGGCTTGGTACAGGTTCACGGCGGAAGACAATGAAAAGGCGCGGGCGTTCTTCCAGCAATCGCTGGCCGTCGATCCGGACTACGCGCGCGCCTATGCGGGCCTCGCCTGGACGCACGCGATGGACTACGAATACGACTGGACGGAAGACTATGAAGGTGCGGTTGACCAGGTGCTGCAGCTGGCGCAGCGCGCCATTCAGCTCGACAGCCGGGACTATCGCAATCACTGGATTCTCGGCTGGGCCCATCTCTATCACTGGAACCATGACCTCGCTCTGGCCAGCTACAACCGCGCGCGGGAACTCAACCCGAATGATGCCGAGTTGATGGCGGAGATGGCGAGCCTGCTAATCTACATCGGCCAACCGGAACAGGCGATTTCACAGTTGAAGGAAGCAATGCGGCGCAATCCGCTGCACGATCCCTGGTACCGCGAATACCTCGGCTGGGCCTACGAAGAAGCCGGCCGGCCGGAGGACTGCATCGAGACGATGACTCAGGTCATTGATCCGGAGCCGACCGGGGAGCAGCTCTGGCTGCTGCGCACCCTCGCGGCCTGCTATGCGAGTCCCGAGGTGGATCGCATGGATGACGCCAAGCGTGTTGCGGCGCAAATCCTCGAACTCGACCCGGATTTCTCCATGGCCGCGCACAAAGCCTACGTCGAAGAGGTGTTTCCGTACCGAAGCCAGGAACTGATCGACCGCTGGATTGCCGCTTTTTCGCGGGTCGGCTTGCCGGAGTAGAGGAGCGCTCGTCACGCGTTGGGGAGAGGTGCAATAAGGTCGTTCAGCCGAATCAGGGGAAGCAGGGGAGGCGACGTTGGCAAGTTCGGACGCGGGACTACACCGGCCGCTCGCGGCGGCTCCGAGCATTGATGTCTCTTTGCCATGGCGGCGGCACCTGCCTGAGGCAACGTTCGACGCAGCCAGTCTCCGCACGCTGGACCATCCCGTCTTGATGATGAACTTGCCACTCTCGCTCTCCGCCGCGGTGCCGAACAACGCGCTGATGGAAGCCCTCGAGGGGGAGGAGGGGCAGATCGACCGCGCGCTTGCGCTGCGCCAATTCCTCACCCTCTATCGCCAGCTCTCACAGCACGCTCTGATCTATCTGTTGCCGAGCCGGCCGGGCCTGCAGGACCAGGCTTATGTCGCCAACCTGGCGGCGGTGCTGCATCACCTGGAGCGGGAAACCGTCGTCGTTTCCCGCTTTCGCTCGCCCCCGCGTGTCGGCGAGGCAACGGTCGGCTTCGATTTTTTCCGATTGATGAATTTCGAGGTCCACGAGCCGCCGGCGCGCTTCTGCGGCAAAGATCTTTTCTTCGAAGGCGAGGCCGACCTGAAGCACCTCCGCGATAACCTCTACATCGGTGCTCACGGCCTGCGCAGTTCGCGGAGCGCGCTTCAGTGGCTGGCCGAAAGCTTTGGCA
>JBAQHA010000112.1:0-2579 GCA_049288075.1 Oricola sp. | reverse complement strand
GCCCCCGGCTCCGACATGGCCAGCGAGCCGACATGCTCGCCCGAAATCAGCTTCGGCAGGTACTTCTCCTTCTGCTCCGGCGTTGCCCAGCGGTTGATCTGGTTGACGCAGAGATTGGAATGGGCGCCGTAGGACAGGCCCACCGAGGCGGACGCGCGGCTGATCTCCTCCATCGCCACGCAATGGGCGAGATAGCCCATGGCCGCGCCGCCGTCCTTTTCCGGCACGGTGATGCCGTGCAGGCCGAGCGCGCCCATCTTTTCCCACAGGTCCATCGGAAACTCGTTCGTCGCGTCGATTTCGGCGGCGCGCGGCGCGATCTCGTCCTCGGCGAACCGGCGCACCATTTCGCGCAGCGCCTCGATCTCCTCGCTCAGGCCAAATCGCATCGTCTTGTCGAACATGTTCTTCTCCTCCGTTGTCGCGTTCTTTTCAGGCGGAACGGGAAGGAACGCAAGTCTCGACAAGAGGAGAATGAGCCGGGTCCCGGCTCGGGCGGACGATCACGCCGCGCGGCTACCAGCGTTGCCGATAGCCGGCCGGCGGCTCGCCTCCGGGCGACCGGCCCTCGACGATGTCGAGCGCCCGCGACAGGAAACTGCCGCTGACGATCATCAGGGCGAGATCGGTCACGTCGATGCGCGACAGCGGCTGGCTCGGCATTCCGACCTCCTGCACGCGCAGCGCGACCTTGTAGCGGATGGCGTGCTGCTCGAGATCGAGAAGCATGGCCTCGACGCCGACATCCTCGGCCCCGGCGACGCCGCTGGCGCCGAATTCCGTCGACGACGCCCGCGCGCTGGCGCCCGCCGGCATTCCCAATGATCCCGAAATGGATGCGATCGCGCTCATGACCTTTCTCCTCAGCGGGGAGAATTTGCCATCGCCGCGTGAAAGACGCGCTTATGCGAACGCTCGCATTTGTCTTGAATTTGAAGGGCTTGGGCGGCGAAACTACCGCACCGCTGCGGTCACGACCCGATCCCGAGCGCCGCGCCGATATCGTCCCGCGCCTTCATCGCGCTGAACTCGATCACCTCGTAATCGGCCAGCCCGTCGCGATGGAACGGGTCCTCCGCCAGAATGCGATCGAGCGTCTCCCGGTCGACCCCGTCGGCGACGATGACGCCGCCCGTGCGCGGGATCTTGCGCCCCGACACAAGAAAATGGCCGGCCGCGTAATGCCTGTCGAGGAAGGCCATATGTTCGGCGGCGGCCGCGTCGATGCGGTCGAGGGGAACCTTGTAGGTCAATGAAACGACGAACATCGGCAAGGGCTCCAAAAGGTCTGGACGGAAAGGATGGCAATGGCGGGGACGGGAAGAAAGCGGGCGGCCTATTTCCAGCCGCCGCCGCGGGTGTCGAAGAACTGGTGCGCGCCGATCGAGGCGACCTTCACCATGGAGCTTGCCCATTTCGGCTGCACGTAGCTGGCGAAATAATGCGTCGACGAGCCGATTTCGGAAACCGCCATCTCGCCGGAGGTCACGGCCATGGCGATCTGCTTTGCGCGCTTGTAGGCGCCCGGCCGGGCCGGCTCGTCCGGATTGGCGTCGCAGGCGAACGAGAACTGGCAGCGGTTGGGCTGGCTGGCGTTCTGGTAGACCACGCCGCAGGCCGTGTCGGGATAGGCGGGGTTGCGGACGCGGTTGAGGATGACCTGCGCGACGGCGGCCTGGCCCCTGGCCGATTCGCCCCGCGCCTCGAAATAGATCGCCGTGGCGAGGCAGTCCTGCTGTTCGGCGGAATAGATGCCGGCGGGAAGCGGCCGCTGCATCCAGGCGTGGTCGCCCCTGCGCAGCGGCAGCCGGGAATGGAGCGCCAGCGGCGACCAGAAGACCTTCTTCGATTCATAGGGCGTATAGGCGATGGCCAGCGCGTCGCCCTCGCCGCCGATCATCGGGGCCGCCTCCATCGGCGCGGCGCCGGCGAGCCGGGCGGGCGAAACGGCCGCGAAACCACGCTCGATCGCCAGATCCGCCTCGGCCTCGCCGATTTGCGGGGTCCATTGCGCGCGGCCGACGGCCCACCAGCGGGCGCTCTTGGCGCTCTCGTCGGTCAGTGGCGTGGTCCATTCGGCGGCGCTGAAGACGGGAAGGGCCGCCTGGGTGGGCAGCGCGAGGTTGGTGGACAGCGCGATCAGCGGCAGCGCCGCGAGGCGCAACCCTGTCCTGCGATGGCTCTTTTCCCCTCGAAAAAGCCGCACCACCCCTCCGTGTGCTGAAGTCACGATTCGTTAACCCTAACGGATCGTTAAGGCCGAGAAAGACCTGTCGGGGGGAAATGGGGCGAAAAGGTGGCAATTACGGCGGAGCGGGGGAATGGCCCGATGGCGGCAAGCCCCCTCTCCGGTCGTGCGGACCACCTCTCCCCCATGTCATGGGGGCGAGGAAGGCGCGCGCCATCGGCTCCCGGCTTCGTCGCCGAAAGCCGGATCGGGAACCTGGAAACGGGGCTGCGAGGCCTCACGACGTGTCGCTGTTCTCCGCGTAGCGCGCCAGCGAGTGCAGCTCTTTCAGGATCTCGTCGACCCAGTGGATCGGACGCTTGCGGCGGCCGGGCGGCCAGCCGGGGCGCAT
>JBAQHA010000111.1:0-1724 GCA_049288075.1 Oricola sp. | reverse complement strand
CGCCAGCTCCGGCATGGTGATGTCAGGGCGCGCTTCGACGCGGCTGATGAGGAAACCTCGATGCGGCTCCAGCTTGCCGCCGCCGCGAGGACGCCCCTGCCTGGCCGGCTCCAGGCTTTTGGTCCGCTGCCAGCGCGACATCAGCTTTACCGCGCAGCTCGGGCTCACGGCGAAACGGTGCGCCCCCTTGCGCCGGGAGTGCCCGGCTTCGATGAAACCAACGACACGCTCACGCAGGTCAGATGTGTAGCTCTTGCCCATGATCCACCTCCAGAGACGGTGAATCACAATTCGCCACTAAAGGGAATCCCCCGGCGATTCTGATTTCGGGCGCGATGCTCTAAGAGAAGCCGGCTATTTCCAACCCGATGATGGGGGACGAGGAATGGCACGGAAGCGATTTACGACGGAGCAGATCATCGGAATGCTGCGCGAGGCGGAGGTTCGCCTCGGCCAGGGGCAGTCGATTGGCCTTATCTGCAAAGGCTTGAGCATTTCGGAACAGAGCTATTACCGGTGGCGGCGCGACTATGGCGGGCTGAAGCTCGACCAGGCCAAGCGACTGAAGGATCTTGAGCGCGAGAACGAGCGGCTGCGCAAGGCGATCTCCGAACTGACTTTGGACAAGCTGATCCTGAAGGAGGCGCTTGAGGGAAAATACTAAGCCCTTCCCGCCGCCGGGATTGTGTCCGGCACGTGCGCTCCAGGATCGATGTCTCGGAGCGCCGTGCTTGCGCCGTGATCGGCCAGCCGCGCGCAACGCAGCGTCGGCGGCCCATCATTCGCGATGATGAAGAAGCGCTGACCACGGCGATCATCCGTCTGGCGACGACTTACGGCCGCTACGGCTATCGCCGGATCACCGCGCTGCTTCGCGTCGAAGGCTGGCGGGCGAACCTCAAGCGGGTCTATCGCATCTGGCGGCGGGAAGGGCTGAAAGTGCCGCAGAAACAACCTAAACGCGGCCGCCTCTGGCTGGATGACGGCTCGTGCATCCGTCTTCGGCCGGAGCGCCCTGGCCATGTCTGGTGCTATGATTTCGTCCAGGATCAGACGCAAGACGGCCGGGCGTTCCGTATGCTGACGGTCGTTGATGAGTTTACGCGCCAGTGCCTCGCCATCGTCACGGCGCGCAAGCTGAACTCCGACGATGTTCTGCATTGCCTGACCGAGCTGTTCACCATCCATGGCCCGCCGGAACACATAAGATCCGATAATGGCAGCGAATTCACCGCCAAGGCGGTGCGCCGCTGGCTCGGCCGGATCGGCGTGCAAACGCTCTATATCGAACCCGGCAGCCCGTGGGAGAATGGCTACAATGAGAGTTTCAATTCGAAGCTGCGCGACGAGTTGCTGAATGGAGAAATTTTCACGACGCTCCGCGAGGCTCAAGTCCTGATCGAGCGCTGGCGCCGGCATTACAATACTGTCCGGCCACACTCCTCGCTCGGATATCGTCCACCGGCCCCAGAAACGATCTTGCCGCCAGCGGTTGACCTGTCCTACGCTTCGCTCCGGCCAGCTCAAACGCTGGCACTCGAGTGCCGGCTTCTAACTTAGAAACTGGTATCGCGATGCGGGGCAGGCCACTTGCGGCGTGCGCCGCGGGTCCTTTCTTATTACGGCTTTCAAAGATGCGGAGCTAATTCAGTCTCAGCGCTTTGTGACCGGCACGCGGGTTGCCCGCAAGAATAGGTCTGAACCGCCCCGGATTTGTCGGAGGC
>JBAQHA010000110.1:0-5189 GCA_049288075.1 Oricola sp. | reverse complement strand
ATGCTGGCCGCCCTCGAACCCGAAGAGATTGTCGGGTCCGTAATGCCACTGAGTGCTCGATTTCAGCGTCGAGGAGACGCAGTAATGGATGGCGTCGTAATACTGCCCGGAACCGAGGGTCCAGCAGGTTTCCGCCGCCGAAGCGGGAACGGGAAATGCCGCGAGCGCCGCCACCGAAAGCGCAATCGGCAATGCCGCATGTCTCGTCCTCATCCCCTCAGCCTCCGTGTGGAAATCGAGCCAACAATAGCGGTGGGGAAGGGGGATGATAATGATATCGATCAATAGTCGCGCCGCGGACGCGAACGCGCCCGCCTGTGCCGCACCAGTGGATTTCGGACCGTTCGCCCGGCCCGGTTACGCCAGGTAGGCTTCCAGCGTCGCCGTGACGCCGTCCCGCCAAAGCGCGCTCAACGCCCTGGCGAAGGCGGACGAGAAGACGGCGTTGCCGCCAAGGTCGGCGAAGATGTCGTGCATCGACAGCCATGCGGAAGGATCTGCGCGGGCGGCGAGCGCCTGGGCGGTCAGCCGCTCTGCGGCGATGTCGTCTATCGCGATCGGATTGCCGTTCTCGTCGGACGCCGCGCAATAGCGGCACCACAGCGCGACTTCCAGCGCCAGCCCGTCGACGGACTGGCCGGCGTCGAGGCGGGCGGCGATCGTCGGCAGGATGAATTTCGGCTGCCGGTTCGATCCGTCGAGGCAGAGACGCGGGATCGTGTCTCCGACCGCCTCGTTGGAGAAGCGCTCGACGATCTTGCGGTAGTAGGCTTCGCGGCTGACGCCGGGGATTTCCGGCACGGTCGGGATAATTTCCGAGAATTCGAGCTTTTCGAGGAAACCCGTGACCAGCGGGTGCCGCATCGCGTCGTGGACGAAGTGGATGCCCAGCAATCCGGCCGGATAGGCGATGGTCGCGTGGCCGCCATTCAGGATGCGCAGCTTCATCAACTCATAGGGCGCGACATCCCTGACGAACTCGACGCCGACGGCTTCGAGCGCCGGCCGGCCCTGCGGGAAGTGGTCTTCGAGCACCCATTGCCGGAACGGTTCGCAGACCACCGGCGCGGCGTCCTCGATGCCGAACGTGTCGCGCACGATGCCGATCTCGCGCGGGCCCGTTGCCGGCGTGATGCAGTCGACCATGCCGCAGGGAAAGGCGACGTTCTCCGCGATCCAGGTCCGTGTGCCGGCAGGCCAGTATTCGGCGAGGCCGAGCACGGCGCGTCGGGCGACATGGCCGTTTTCCGGCAGGTTGTCGCATGACATCACGGTGAACGGCGGCAGGCCGGCGTCGCGCCGCTTCATCAGCGCGGCGATCAGGATGCCGAAGACGGTTTTCGGATCGCCCGTATTCTCACGGTCGGCGACGATTTCCGGATGGCCGGCGTCAAAGCCGCCGGTCTTTGCGTCGACATAGTAGCCGCCCTCCGTCACGGTCAGCGAGACGATGCGAATCTCCGGCCGTGCAATGGTATCGATCAGCCTTGCCGGATCGACCTCCGCGAAATCGATCATCGAGCCGGTCACGGTGGCCGAGAAGCCCTTCGGGTCGAGTTCGACCACGGTAGTCAGCCAGTCCTGGTCTTCGAGCTTCGCCCGCATCGCCGCGTCATAGGGTTTCACGCCCGCGCCGACGATCGCCCAGTCGCGATCACGCCCGGTCTCGAACAGCCGGTGCAGGTAGACCGCCTGGTGGGCGCGGTGGAAATTGCCGACGCCGACATGGACGATGCCGGGCGACAGGTCGCCGCGCCCATAGGCGGGCTTGCGGACATTCGCGGGAAGGGAGGGCAGGCTGGAAAGCGAGAGCTTCGTGGCCATGACGGTCAGCTCATCCAATTGCCGCCGTCGACATTGTATGTCTGGGCGACGATGTAATCGGCCTCCGGGGAGGCAAGGAAAACGGCCATGCCGGTCAGGTCGTCCGCCCGGCCCATCCGGCCGAAGGGAACCGATGCGCCGACCTGCTTCATCTTCTCGCCCGGTTTCAGCCCCTCGTGTTTCGCGAACAGCGCGTCGACGCCGACCCAGTGCTCGCCCTCGACGACGCCGGGCGCGATCGCGTTGACATTGATGCCGTGCCTGACGAGGTCGAGGCCGGCTGACTGGGTGAGCGAAATGACGGCGGCCTTGGTGGCGCAATAGACGGCGACAAGCGCCTCGCCCCGCCGCCCGGCCTGGCTCGCCATGTTGATGATCCGGCCGCCCTTGCCCCGCGCGATCATCGAACGCGCGGCGGCCTGCAGCGTGAACAGCGTCCCGGCGACGTTGATCGCAAACAGCCGCTCGTAGCTTTCGCGGGTGATCTCGACGATTGGCGCGAGATCGAACAGCGCGGCGTTGTTGATCAGGATGTCGATGCCGCCGGTCTTCTCCTCCACCGCGCGGATCGCCGCGTCGATGGATGCCTGCCTGGTCACGTCGAGATGAAGCGCATAGGCATTGTCGCCGATCTCGCGCGCCGTTTCCTCGGCTCCCGCGTGATTGATGTCGGCGATGGCGACCGTCGCTCCCTCGCTGACATAGGCCTCGGCGAATGCCCTGCCGATGCCGCGCGCCGCACCCGTGATGAGGGCCGATTTTCCTTCCAGCCGTCTCATCTGATCGCCAGGCCCGCAGCGTCGAAACGGTGCAGGTGATCCTCGGGCGTCAGCCAGACCGTGTCACCGTGATGCAGATCGACCTCGCCGCCGGCGCGAACCGTCATAAGGCCGAAATCCGTCTGCACATGCAGGAAGGTGTCCGAGCCGAGATGCTCGGAGACGCCCACCTTGCCCTTCCACGTGCCGCTTTGCGTCGACAGCGAGATGTGTTCGGGGCGGATGCCGATGGCGGTCGCGCCGTGTTTCGCCGCTTCCGCGCCTTCGATGAAGTTCATCTTCGGCGAGCCGATGAAGCCGGCGACGAACTTGTTGCGCGGCGTCTTGTAGAGTTCCAGCGGCGAACCGACCTGTTCGATCACGCCGGCATGCAGCACGACGATCTTGTCGGCCATGGTCATCGCCTCGACCTGGTCGTGCGTGACATAGATCATGGTCGTCTTCAGCGTCTGGTGCAGTTCGGAGATTTCGAGGCGCATGTTGACGCGCAGCGCCGCGTCGAGGTTCGACAACGGCTCGTCGAACAGGAAAGCCTCCGGCTCGCGCACGATGGCGCGACCGATGGCGACGCGCTGGCGCTGTCCGCCGGACAACTGGCCGGGGCGGCGGTCGAGATAGTCAGTCAGGTTGAGCACCTTCGCGGCGGCCTGGACCTTGCTTTCCGCCTCGGCCGGATCGATGCCGGCCATCTTGAGCGGGAAGGCGATGTTCTTGCGCACCGACATGTGCGGATAGAGCGCGTAGGACTGGAACACCATGGCGAGGCCGCGCTTCGCTGGCGGTTTCGACGTCGCGTTCACCCCGTCGATCTCTATGACGCCGGAGGAGACGTCCTCGAGCCCGGCGATCAGGCGCAGCAGCGTGGACTTGCCGCACCCCGACGGACCGACGAAGACGACAAACTCGCCGTCATTGATTTCAAGGTCGAGCGGCGGGATGACGTTGGTTGCCCCGAAACTCTTGGTGACCTGTTTAAGTGTGATGCTTCCCATGGCAGCGTCCCTTTATTTCACCGCGCCGAAAGTCAGGCCGCGGACCAGTTGTTTCTGGCTGAACCAGCCAAGGATCAGGATCGGCGCGATCGCCATTGTCGAGGCGGCGGAGAGCTTGGCGTAGAACAGGCCCTCCGGGCTCGAATAGCTGGCGATGAACGCCGTCAGCGGCGCCGCCTTGGCGGCGGTCAGCCGCAGCGTCCAGAAGGCCTCGTTCCAGGCCAGGATGACGTTGAGCAGGAGCGTCGAGGCGATGCCGGGAATGGCCATCGGCGTCAGGATGTAGATGACCTCCTCGCGCAGCGACGCGCCGTCCATGCGGGCCGCCTCCAGGATCTCGCCGGGGATCTCCTTGAAGTAGGTGTAGAGCATCCAGATGATGATCGGCAGGTTGATGAGCATCAGCACGCCGGTCAGGCCGGTGCGCGTGTCGAGCAGGTGGGTGTCGCGGAAGATCAGGTAGATTGGGACGAGCACACCGGCTGCCGGCATCATCTTCGTCGACAGCATCCACATCAGGACGTCCTTCGTCCGCTTGCCCGGCACGAAGGCCATCGCCCAGGCGGCGGGGATCGCGATGATCAGGCCGATCAGCGTCGAGCCGACCGAGATGATGACGGAGTTCATGAAGTGCTTGAAGTAGTCCGAGCGCTCCTGGACCGTGACATAGGCTTCCGTCGTCCAGGGCGAGGTCAGCACGTGCCATGGCGTGCCGATGGCGTCGCCTTCGCCCTTGAACGAGAGGACCACGATCCACAGGATCGGGAAGAAGATCAGGAAACCGATGAGCCAGCCGAAGAATGTCGTGACGGACTTGCGGGCCGGAGTGACTGCGCGTGCCATGGCTCAAGCCTCCAGGTTCTTGCCGATCGCGCGCATCAGGAAGAATGCGACGATATTGGCCAGGATGATCGCGATCACGCCGCCCGCCGCGCCCATCCCGACGTCGTTGTCGATGATCGAGGACAGGTAGACCATGAACGGCAGGTTCAGGGACGCGGTGCCCGGACCGCCATTGGTGGTGACGAGGATCTCCGCGTAGATCGACAGCAGGAAGATCGTCTGGATCAGGATCACCACGGTGATCGAGCGGGTCATGTGCGGCAGGATGATGTAGACGAAGCGAGCCAGCGGCGATGCGCCGTCCATTTCGGCGGCTTCGAGCTGTTCCTGGTCGAGCGACTGAAGCGCAGTGAGCAGGATCAGCGTCGCGAAGGGCAGCCATTGCCAGGCGACCATGATGATGATCGACATCAGCGGCGACTGGCCGAGGAAATCGTAGCCCGGATATCCGAGCGATTTGGCGAGATGGCCGAACAACCCGTTCACCGGGTTCATGAACATGTTCTTCCACACCAGCGCCGAGACGGTGGGCATCACGAAGAACGGCGCCAGCACCAGCAGGCGCACGATTCCCTGGCCCCAGAAAGGCTGGTCGAGAAGAAGGGCGAGCAGGATGCCGCCGATGGTGGTGATCGCGAGCACGCCGAGAACGAGGACGAGCGTGTTTGTGATGGCGGCGGTGAAGCGGAAGTCGGTGACGAAATAGTAGTAGTTGTCCCAGCCGGCGAAACCCGTGCGGTCGGGATAGAGC
>JBAQHA010000109.1:0-3595 GCA_049288075.1 Oricola sp. | reverse complement strand
CAGCAGCGCCTTGTGCACCGCCTCATTGCCGGCAACGATGTCGCCGCGCTCGAACATGTCGCTCCCGCCGGCGAGGTCCGTCACGTAGCCGCCCGCCTCCCGGATCAGCACGATCCCGGCCGCCATGTCCCATGGCGACAGGGCTTCTTCCCAGAAACCGTCGAGCCTACCGGCGGCGACATAGGCAAGATCGAGGGCGGCCGCGCCGGTGCGGCGGATGCCGACGGAATCGGCCATCACGTGGCGCAGCTGGCGCAGGAAACGGCCATGGTCGCCGCGCCCGAGATGCGGAATGCCGCAGCCGATGACGCAATCCGTCAGCGCCTTGCGTCCGGCGACGCGCAGCCGGCGATCGTTCAGGAACGCACCCGCGCCTTTCTCCGCCGTATAGAGCTCGTCGGTCGCCGGATTGAAGATCACGCCGGCGACGAGCTGGCCCTGGCGCTCGAGCGCCAGCGAAACGGCGAAATGCGGGAAGCCGTGCAGGAAGTTGGTCGTCCCGTCGAGCGGATCGATGATCCAGCGATGCTGGACGTCCTTGCCCTCGACCGTCCCGCCTTCCTCCATCAGGAAGCCGTAGTCGGGCCGCGCGCGTTCGAGTTCGCTGCGCAGCACCTGTTCGGCGCGCAGGTCGGCCTGGCTGACGAAATCGCCCGGCCCCTTCACCGAGACCTGCAGGTTCTGCACCTCGCCGAAATCGCGCGCCAGTCCGCGGCCCGCTTTCATCACGGCCTGGACCATCACGTTCATGAGTGCGGAGCGCGCCATTGCCTGCTATTCCTCGGCTTGCCTGAGTGTCGGTCGGAAGCGGTCGCGCTTAGTCGGCGCGGCGCAGATAGGCGATCTCGTTGGTGTCGACGAGCACCTTCTCGCCGGCCGCGATGAACGGCGGAACGAGGATGCGCACGCCGTTCTCCAGGAGCGCCGGCTTATAGGACGAAGCGGCCGTCTGGCCCTTAACCACCGGATCGGCCTCGGCGATCTGGAGCACGACCTGGTCCGGCAGCTTGATGCCGATCGGGCGATCTTCGTGCATTTCCACGGTCACCATCATGCCGTCCTGCAGGAAGGCCGCGCGGTCGCCGACGAAATCCTTCGCCAGTTCCAGCTGTTCGTAGGATTCGGTGTCCATGAACACCAGCGCCTCGCCCTGCTCGTAGAGGAACTGGAAGTCCTTCTGTTCGAGGCGCACGCGCTCGACCGTCTCGGACGAGCGGAAGCGTTCGTTCAGTTTCGTGCCGTCGATCAGGTTCTTCAGTTCGACCTGGTTGAAGGCGCCGCCCTTGCCCGGCTTCACCGCGTTGCACTTCACCGCGGCCCACAGGCCGCCATTGTGCTCGATCACGTTGCCGGGCCTGATTTCATTTCCGTTGATTTTCATCTGGGATCACCGATTTTACGCCCGTCACGGGCCTGAGATTTGGCGGTTCAAGACCACACTTGCGCCGATCTTTCAAGCCACCGGCGCTTGCGGCGCGTTTTCGCCGCGGCGTCAGCGCAACTGGTTGGCCCTGTCGATGGCCGCGCGCTGCTGTTCCTCGGTCAGCCCTTCCCAGAAATCGTCCAGCGCCCGGTCCCGCAATCCGGCCCGCCGCGCGACGACATACCAGGCCGCCGCTTCGGCTTCGTTGGGATCTGTGCCGAGCGCGCCCCAGTAGAGCTTGGCGACTGCCGCCTGCGCGGCGACATTGCCGGCGAGCGCCGCCCGCAACGACCAGGCGAATGCCTTCTTGTAATCGCGGTCTCCGCCGATTCCGAGCAGATACCAGTTGCCGATTTCGTACTGGGCGGTGTCGAAGTTCTGTCGCGCGGCCTTTTCGAGCCATTTGCGCGCCTGCGCGTAGTCCTGCTCGATGCCTCCGGTTCCATTGGCCAGGAACTGGCCGACCGCGTATTGTGCGTCGGGAATGCCTTTCTGGGCAGCGCTCAGGAAATAGGGATAGGCCTGCGCCGTGTTCTGGCTCCCCGGACGGTCGCTGATCAGCAACTGCGCATAGTTGAACTCCGCATGCCCGTTGCCGGCATCGGCGGCCGCCTTCATCAGCGTTCGCGCCTTTTCCTTCTTCGCCTCGTCCGGTTTGTCGCGCAGCAGGATCAGCGCATATTGCAGCTGCGCTTCCGGGACGCCCTGTTCCGCGGCCTTCATGTAGAATTCGGCCGCCCGCTCCGGATCGCGCGGAACGCCGAGTCCGCGCGAATAGATCTCGGCCAGCAGCGTCTGGGCCGCGGCGTCGCCCTGTTCGGCGCGCGGAAGGGCGAGATTGCGTGCCGTCAGGTAGAGCCCGCGCTGAAATGCGCCGAAGGCCTCGTCGGCGGGGCGGTCGCCGAAACGCGATGGCGCGACCCTGGACGGATTGGGACTTGCCGGTTCCTGGGTAGCGGGCTTTGTTGCGGCGGCCGCCGCGTCCGGTCGCGGACTGTCCGGCGCCTGTGCCGTCGCTTGCCCGACCGGAGCGCAAGTCAGCGCCGCCGCAAACACCGCGGGCAGGATCGCGCCCGCGCGGTCGAAGCGTGTTTTTCTCGTGCTTGTCCGGGTCATGCTTTCTCGGTCAGCGCGTAACGGTCCAGAATGCCGTTCGCTTCGGCGACCGCGGCTGCCGGATCGACGCCCTCGTCAAATACCGCGCGCGACAGCGCCACGAATTCCGCCCCCGACGAGACCGCGTCGTCCAGCGTGGCAAGCGACGCCCCTCCCATCACGATGCAGGGAATTTCGACCATCGACGCCCACCATTCGGCGATCTCCACGTTCTTCTTGTGCGGACCCGGATGGGTGTCCAGCCCGAAGCGCCCGAAGAAGAGATAGTCCGGCCGCTTCTCGCCCAGTTCGAGCGCGCGATGTCGCGTCACGGCGCCACCGGTCCCGACGATATGCTGGCCATGCGACCTTTCGATCGCCTCGGCGAGATCCGCCGGCCCGGTGTCGATATGCAGTCCGTCCGCGCCGGACCGGCCGAAAGCCCGCGTGTCGTTGACGGCGATAGCCGCCGCGCCATGCGCCTGGACGACGGGAACGCAGGCTTCGAGATGGCGCTGATAGCCGGCCTCGTCCATGTCGTAGACTGGAAAGATCACCGAGGCGATGTCGCCGCCCCTGAAGGCGGCCTCCAGCCGGGCGGCGAATTCGGGTCCGGTTTGTCCTTCCGGTGCGATCAGGACGAGCCTGCAGCGATCTGTAACGGATTGTGTCATGGCGGACTTCTATGTTTACCGCGCCCGGCCTTCAACTGGAAAAGCGACGCTTTTGCGGCGGCGGCTCCGGTCGACGGCCATGCGCCGGTCCGAAAAGGGTTCGGGCGGCAACCGGGTTCCGCGCCATTGACTTTCGCCGCCAAGCCGCGTGAAGGTTCGAGAAACCGGTTTTTCCATGCCCTTGATAGACGATCCCTGGTTCTACGCGGCCGCCATTCCGGCGGTCATTTTTGTCGGCTTGTCGAAAGGCGGCCTCGGTGGCGCCATGGCGCTGATCGGCGTGCCCTTGATGGCGCTGGTCATCTCGCCCGTGAAGGCGGCCGCCGTCATGCTGCCGATCCTTATCGTGATGGACATCGTCGGTCTGTGGACCTGGCGCGGAGTCTACGACATCCGTACGCTG
>JBAQHA010000108.1:0-3676 GCA_049288075.1 Oricola sp. | reverse complement strand
GCCGAGCACGGGCAACGCCTCGATGTCGTCCAGGACTGCGCGGCGCTCCTCGTGCCAGAGCACGATGCCGATGCCGAGGCCCTTTGCCCTGCGCAACAGGTCCGGCGTCACCAGATCCTGCGGCCGTTCGCCGCCGCGCTCCCAGCAAAGGTGGATGATCCCGGCACCCGAACGCTCCGCGCAGTCGAAAGGGTCCATGCCGAGCGGCACGAGAACCGCGAGCGGGAAGGGGCATCCGGCGCCGGAGAGGTCGCGAACCTCCTCGATCGAGAAACTGCCGATCGCTGCGCGGCTGAAACCGGCGGCTTCCATCTGACCGGCGGCGACCATCCCGGCGCCGCGCGCCTTGATCTCGACATAGAGACCCTGGTCGAGCTTTGCCGCCAGATCGATCACCTCCTGCAACGTCGGAAGATCCGGCGCCCGCTCGCGGATGTCGGCGAGATCGAGTTCGGCGATCTTGCCGTCCGCGCCGAAGATCCGCCCGAGGCTGTTGTCATGGCTGACGACGGCGTGGCCGTCGCGCGTCAGGTGGACGTCGATCTCCCACATGTCGGCGCCGAGTTCCGCGGCGACCGTGAAGGCGCGAAGCGTGTTCTCTGTCGCGTGCGCCGACGCGCCGCGATGGGCGATGACCAGCGGCTTTCCGCTGGTCCGTTCCGGCCAGGCTATCTTGCGGCTCATGATCGGTTCCATGCCCTCAAAGCGTCGCTCCGGCTTCGTCGAAGACGAGAATATTGTCGGTGTCGAGCGGCCATTCGACCTGATCGCCGAGCGCCATCGTCTTGCCTGCCGGCTGGATCGAGCGCAACAGCTCGCCGTCGCCGATCATCACGTCGTAATGCGTCTCGCGGCCCTGCGGCTCGACGAAGGAAATCGTGCCGCTCAGTTGACTGCGCCCGGTATTGCCGAAGAATTCCGGCCGGATTCCCATGCTCACGGATTTGCCCGCCGGCAGGCCGGCGAGCCGTTCGGGCAGGCGGATCTCGACGCCAGCGCGCGAGCGGAACAAGCCGCCATCGGCGACCGCGCCCTCAATCATGGCGATCGGCGGATTGCCGAGGAAGCCGGCCACGAATCTGTTCATCGGGCGCCGGTACATCTCCTCGGGTCCCGCGATCTGCAGGACCTCGCCTTGCCCCATGATGGCGATGCGGTCGCACATCGACATGGCCTCGACCTGGTCGTGGGTCACCAGGATGGCGGTGATGCCCGTTTCGAGCTGGATGCGGCGAATCTCCGAGCGCATCTCCAGGCGCAGCTTGGCGTCGAGATTGGCGAGCGGTTCGTCGAGAAGCAGTACGTCGGGCTTGCGCACCAGCGCCCGGGCCAGCGCCACGCGCTGCTGCTGGCCGCCGGAGAGCTGGCCTGGCTTTCGGTCGAGCAATGGCCCGATATGGGTCAGTTCGGCGATGGCGCGGACCTCGCGGTCGATGTCGACGGCCTTGTCGTTGCGCACCTTGAGCGGGAAGGCGATGTTCTCGTAGGTGCTCATGTGCGGATAGAGCGCGTAGCTCTGGAAGACGACGCCGACATTGCGCTTCTGGCTCGGCAGGTTGGTCACGTCGCGCTCGCCGAACAGGATGCGGCCGCCATTGACGCGATGGACGCCGCAGATAGCGAACAGCGTCGTCGATTTACCGCAACCCGACGGACCGAGCAGTGCCAGCATCTCCCCGTCGTCGATATGCAGGTTCATCTTGTCGATGATGGTGACGTCGTCGAACCGCTTGGTGAAATCCTCGAGAACGATACGCATTAGCCCTTGGTGCCTCCGCCGAAAATATTCATGAGCCGGTGCTGGAAGAACATGAAGATCACCAGGATCGGCAGCGTGTAGAACAACCCGATCGCCTTGAACAAATCGAAGTCGAAATTGGTCCGGTCCGGGTTGCCGACCAGTTCGAGGACGATCGACAGCACGCGGAAATCGTTGGTCGGCGCGAGGATGCGCGGCAGCACGTATTCGCCCCAGCCGTCGAGAAAGGAAAACAGGCCGAGCGCCACCATGCCGGGCCGCACCTGCGGCAGGATCAGCTTGCGCCAGACCGTGAACCGGCTCGCCCCGTCCTGCACCCCGGCGATCTCGATCTCCCACGGCACGCTGTCGTAGAAGCCCTTCATGATCCATATGCCGAGCGGAAGCACCAGTGTCGCCTTGACCAGGATGACGCCGATCATCGTGTCGTAGAGGCCGGTATATTGCAGCACCAGGAAGACGCCGATGATCAGTGTGACCGACGGGAAACCGTGCATCACTAGGATGCTCGACAGGAAGAAGCGACGGAAAGGCAGGTTCAGCCGCGAGACCGCGTAGGCGCAGGTGGTCGCCGCCGTGACATTGATCACCATGATGGAGCCGGCGAATATGAAAGTGTTCAGCGTCGCGAGCCAGATATTGCCCGCGACCGAGGCGTCGAACAGGAAGCGCCAGTTGCGCAGCGTGAATTCCGTCGGCATCAGCGTGCCGGGCGCGGCCGCCGTCACCGTCCCGAGCACGAGGAATGCGTACATCGTGATCAGCGGAAGGCTGATGACCAGCAGGATCAGGACGATCGGCCATATGGAGAAATTGCGTGTCATCGCGGCCCCCTAGAATTCGATCTTGGGCTTGGCGACCAGTTCGTCGAACCGGAACAGCCGCAGATAGATGATCGACAGCACCAGCCCGACGGCGACCAGGACAAGCGCCATGGCCGCGCCGAGGCCGTATTGCAGGCTGCCGCTGTAGTTCAGCAGCGCTGCGCGGAAGGATTCCAGCGCCCAGACGGTTGTCGTGCTGCCCGGACCGCCGTTCGTGGTCAGCCATATCTCCTGATAGGAGGTCAGCAGCGACAGGGTCTGGTAGCTCGTCACGAACAGGATCGGCCAGCGCATTTGCGGCAGGATGATGTGGCGAACCTGCTGCCAGCGGGACGCGCCGTCGACCTCGCTCGCCCACAATTGCTGCACCGGAATGGCCCGGAGCGCGCCCGAGAACAGGATCATCCCGAAGGACGCGCCGATGAAGCCGTTGACGAGGATGACGATCGTCCAGGCGGTCGGAATGGAACCCTTCATGTAGTTGAACGCGGGCAGGCCGAGGTGCTCGGCAAGCGTCGCCACGAAGCCGGTGTCCCAGGTGAGCCATTTCCACATGATCGTGTAGAGGACCACTGGCGTGATGCGCGGGAGAAGCCAGATCACGTTGAAGACGCCGCCGGCTGACTTGGGCAGGTAGAAGGTCGTGATCGCCAGGAACAGGCCGACGAATACGTTGAAGCAGAGCGTCGCGGCGACATAGAAAATAGTGTTGGCGACGATGCGCCAGGTTTCCGCGCTGGTGAACAGTTTGCCGAAATTCTCCGTCGTCCAGACCCAGCCCGTGTAGCTCCGGGCAAGGGCTGTCGCCATGTCGTCGTCGTCGATCGACGGCGCCAGCTGGATGATCGCCTTTTCCGCCTCGTCCCTATTGGAGAAGCGCACATTGACGATGGAGAAGGTGAACTGTTCCATCGCAAGCTTGAGATCGCGCACCCGGCGCGGCTTGCTGCGGAGATCCTTCAGCGCGGCCTGGAAATCGGAATCGCTCGCAAAGTCGCGGCCGATGAGCCTGGCTTCGATCTCGTCGACGAAATCGGCGGCGACGCCCGCACGTCGCGCGGCGGCAAGGCGCGCCTCGTCGACGGTGTAGCTC
>JBAQHA010000107.1:0-6347 GCA_049288075.1 Oricola sp. | reverse complement strand
ATCTGGGATCGCACAAGTCAGCCGATGTACGGCGGATGATCCGCGCCGCTGGCGCGCGCCTCTGGTTCCTGCCGCCCTATTAGCCCGACCTCAACCCGATCGAGCAGGCCTTCGCCAAGATCAAGCACTGGATGCGCGATGCTCAGAAGCGCACCATCGACGATACCTGGCGCCATGTCGGCCATCCCGTCTCGACGATCCAACCAACCGAATGCAGCAACTATCTCGCAAATGCAGGATACGCTTCCGTCAAAACCTGAACCGCTCTAGGCCGTGTTGCCCGCACCCAGGCCGAACCTCTCGTGCGATAGCGCGGTGACGATGCCGCGCAATTCCGCGAGTCCCTTCAGCCGTCCGATGGCCGGATAGCCCGGCTGCGCCTTGCGGCCGAGATCGTCGAGTATGTCCTGGCCGTGGTCGGGCCGGAACGGGATCGAATGATCGGCGCGTCCCGCCTTGCGGCGTTTGGCTTCCTCCGCCAGCGCGGCGGCGATCAGCGCCACCATGTCGGTATCGCCGGTCAGGTGTTCGGCTTCATGAAAAGAACCGCGCTGCGCGCCTGTTTCGCGCTTGACGTTGCGCAGGTGCAGGAAATGCACCCGGTCGCCGAGCCGCTCCATCATGCCGGGCAGATCGTTGTCCGGACGTGCGCCGAGCGACCCGGAACACAACGTCACGCCGTTCGCCTGGCTCGGCACCGCGTCGAGGACGGCGCGATAGTCGGCTTCCGTCGACATCACACGCGGCAGGCCGAGCAGTCCGAACGGCGGATCGTCGGGGTGGCAACACATCCGAAGCCCTAGTCTCTCCGCCACCGGCACGACGTCCGACAGGAAGTCGATCAGATGTTTGCGCAGCGCTTCGGCTGAAATCCGGTCGTACTGGGCAAGATGCTCCTTCACCATGTCGAGCGTCATGTGTTCCGCCGCGCCGGGCAGGCCGAAGACGACATTGGTCGCGAGCTGCTTCTTGCGCTCCTCGCTCATGGCGGCAAAGCGGGCGTCGGCTTCCTCGCCGATTTCGGCGGGAAACTCCTCGCGCGCTCCGCCGCGATTCAGGATGTGGATGTCGAAGGCGGCGAAGTCCGCATAGTCGAAGCGCATGCAGGTGCCGCCGGTCGGCAGCCGCCATGCGAGGTCGGTGCGGGTCCAGTCGAGTACGGGCATGAAATTGTAGCAGATCGTCTCGATGCCCGCGTTCGCGAGATGGCCTAGGCTCGCCTTGTAGGCATCCACATGGGCGCGCCAGTCGCCGCTTTGCTTCTTGATGTCCTCGGAAACGGGTAGGCTTTCGACGACTTCCCATGCCAGGCCGGACGGTGAGCCGTCCTTCCTGTTCGCGATTTCCGCCTGCCGCCTGGCGATCTCTTCCGCGCTCCATACGGCGCCGGTCGGGATGTGGTGCAGCGCCGATACGACTCCCTCGACGCTCGATTGCAGCATGTCGTCGATGGACACCCTGTCCTGCGGCCCGAACCAGCGCCAAGTGCGTCGCATTCCTGTCCCTCTCCCACTTGCCGGCAGTTTGACTGCGGCGCTAAAATTGTTGGCCGGCGTCCCGGCGTTACTCCACGAACAGGTCGGGATGGTCGGCTGACAGTTTCGGCAGCGATTTCAGGATTTCGCGCAGATGCACCCGCATGGCGGCCTCGGCGGCATCGGGGTTTCCCGCGATGATCCCCTCGGCGATCGCCTGGTGCTGCGCGATCAGGGTCCTGACGGGGGTCGCTTCCGGAATGGAAAGGAAGCGGACGCGGTCCATCTGCGCCTTCAGCCCTTCGAGCACCTTCCAGGCGCTTTCGCAATCGGCCGCCCGCGCGATCGTCTGGTGGAACTCCTCGTCGAGCCGCAGGAATTCCGTATAGACCCCGGTTTCCTCGGTCAGTTTCTGGCGCGCGAGCGAGGCGCGCAATTCGGCCGCCGCCTTCGCGCCGACGGTCTCGGCGGCCTTGCGCGCGATCGCTACCTCGATCGCCTCGCGCAGGAACCGTGCCGTCTCGACCTCTCGTTTGGAGATCAGCAGCACATACGTGCCGCGCTGCGGGCGGACCTCCACCAGGCCGGCTTCCGCGAGCTTGATGATCGCCTCGCGCACCGGCTGGCGCGACACGCCGAGCTGCTTGGCGATTTCCGTTTCGGAGACCGCGTTGCCGGGCTTCAGGCGCAGCTGGATGATGGCCTGGCGCAACACGTCGAAAACGTGCGTTCCCATCGTCGACTGACGGGGCAGATTGCCGATCGGCGCGAGCGTGTCGAAATTCAGGTTCAGGGTCATCTTGACTCGTCATATACTACCATACTAGTCTCCCGTCAAACGAGAGAGATGCCGAAATGCGGTATCGACAGGGAGGAGAAAGCCTATGAAACATATCAATATCAAGTCTCTTCTGGCGGCCGTCGCGGTCGTCGTTACGGCCGGAGGCAGTTCGCTCGCGGCCGACTATACCCTGAGCGTCAACACCGCGCTCGCGCAGTCCGATCCCCTCTACAAGGGACTGGAAGCGTTCCAGGCCAATGTCGCCGAGGCATCCGGCGGCAAGCTCGAAGTCAAGCTGTTCCCGAATTCCCAGCTCGGCCCGGACGAGGATGTCCTCGAACAGGCCCGCGCCGGCGCTCCGGTCGCAGTCATCGTTGACGGCGGCCGGCTGGCGGTATTCGAGCCCGAGTTCGGCGTTCTCGGCGCGCCGTTCCTCGCCTCGGGTTACACCGGCATCCGCAAGGTCGTCACCTCCGACATGTTCGAGGAGTGGGTAAAAAAGCTGCATGACGCGTCCGGCCATCAGGTCCTGAGCTTCAACTGGTGGCAGGGCGAACGCCATCTGCTGACCAAGAAGGAGGTCAACGGCCCGGCCGATCTCGCCGGCGTCCGCATGCGCACGCCGGGCGCGCCGGTCTGGATGGAGACGATCAAGGCGATGGGCGCGACCCCGACGCCGATGCCCTGGGGCGAGGTCTACTCCGCCCTGCAGCAGAATGTCATCGACGCTGCCGAGGCCCAGTTCCCGGCCATCGTCGGCGCCAAGCTCGACGAGGTGATCACCAACATCACCAAGACCGGCCATATCAACCTGATCACCGGCATGGTGACCTCGGCCCAGTGGTTCGACTCGCTTCCCGCCGACCTGCAGAAGGTCCTGCGCGACGAGGCGCTGAAGGCGGGCGACATCGCCTCCCACGGCACCGAGGACTCGCTCGCCAGGATCGAGGCCGATCTGGTCGCCAAGGGCATCAAGATCAGCGCTCCCGATGTCACGCCCTATCGCGAGGCGACGGCCGGCGTCTACGACGCGCTCGGTTACGGCGATTTGCGTGATAAGCTGCGCGCCATGGCTGCCGAGTAAGGGCGAGGTCCCGGCAGCGACAAATTGCGGACAGGGGCGGCATGCCGTCCCTGTTTCCATGTGGGGAGGAGAAAACATGGGGCGCGTGATTGCACAACTGGAGCTCGCGGTCGGCTCGGGCCTGCTGGCGGTGATCGTCGTCCTGGTCTTCATCGCCTCCGTGATGCGGTTCTTCGACCACCCGCTCGTCTGGTCGGTCGATCTCGCGCAGCTTCTTTTCATCTGGCTCTGCTTCGTCGGCGCCACCCGTGCCATGCGCGAACGCGCCCATCTCGGCGTCGATCTCGTGGTGCGCTATTTTGGCCATCGCAACCGGCTCGTCATCGAGATCGTTCTGGCCGCGATATTCATCGCCTTCATGGCGGTGCTGGCTCGCGAGGGCTACGAACTCACGATGCTCAACCGCGAGCGCCTGTTCGGCGACAGCGGCTTGTCCTACGCCTTTGTCACTATCGCTGTGCCCGTCGGCTGCCTGTTCCTGACGCTCGCCATACTGGCGAATGCCTGGGATGCATGGAAGGACCGCGCCGGCGGCGTGAAGCTGATCTTTACCCGCACCGACTCCTCTCCCGAATTGCACGAGGAGTTGTGACCGTGTTCCTCATCAGCGTCGTCTTTCTGGTTCTTCTCGTCCTCGGGGCGCCCGTCGCCTTCGCCATCGGCCTGTCCGGTTTTGTCTTTTTCGCCACTTCCGACATCATGCCGATGTCGATCGGCGTGCAGAAGATCGCCACCGTCTCGCAGAGTTTCCCGCTGCTCGCCGTGCCGTTCTTCGTGCTGGCGGGCCACTTGATGAACGAGAGCGGCATCACCGACCGTCTGTTCAGGTTCTCCCATGTTTCGGTCGCCTGGATGGCCGGCGGTTTGGCCCAGGTCTCCATTATCCTGTCGACCCTGATGGGCGGGGTGTCCGGCTCCGCCGTCGCGGATGCCGCGATGGAAGCTCGCGTGCTCGGGCCGCAGATGATCGGCCAGGGCTATTCCAGGGGCTATTCGGCATCGGTGATCGCCCTGTCGTCGCTGATCACCGCGACCATTCCGCCCTCCATCGGCCTCATCCTCTATGGCTATGTCGGCCAGGTCTCGATCGGCCGGCTGTTCATGGCCGGCATCGTGCCCGGCCTGCTGATGATGGTCTTCCTGATGGTCACCGCCTATGTCGTGGCCAGGAAGCGCAACTACGTGGTCGAAGGCAGCGTGCGCCCGA
This sequence comes from Oricola sp., assembly GCA_049288075.1. GTDB lineage: Bacteria > Pseudomonadota > Alphaproteobacteria > Rhizobiales > Rhizobiaceae > Oricola. The sequence goes on along the minus strand of JBAQHA010000107.1, from coordinate 1,800 downwards.
CAGTTGCGGCGCTGATTTCCGCGGCATGGCAGGCGAAATGGGCGCTGGCGTTTCCCGTGCTGCTCGTCGTTTCGATCCGCGGCGGCGTCTTCACCCCGTCCGAGGTCGGCGCCTTCGCGGTCGTCTACGCGATCGCCGTCGGCGTGCTCGCCCATCGCGAAATGGATTTCGAGAAGATCAGGCGCGCCTTCGGCCACGCGATTTCCGATATCGGCATGATAATGCTGATCATCCTGATGTCCGGCATGATCGGTTTCGCCGTCATCTTCTTGCAGGTGCCGCAGCACATTGCCGGCGCCCTGCTCGACGGGCTGAGCAATCCGGTCGCCATCGTCGCGATCATTCTCGTCAGTCTCTTCGTCGCCGGACTGTTCGTCGAAAGCACGATCCTCGTCCTGCTGCTGACCCCGATCTTTGTGCCGATCATCCAGAAGGTCGGCGTCGATCCGGTGCATTTCGGCATCCTGATGATGACCATCGTCACGCTCGGTTCGATGACGCCGCCGGTCGGGGTCGCGATGTACACGGTGTGCAGCCTGCTAGACTGCAGGATCGAGGACTATGTCCGGGAGTCGCTCCCCTTCGTCCTGGCGATCCTGCTGCTCGTGCTGACATTGCTGTTCTTCCCGGGCATCGTGCTCTTCCTGCCGAACATCGCCTTCGGCTAAGGCTGATACCTGCGCAAAGTTGGAGGCGGCATGGCCCTGCTTGATCCCGATAGGCTGTTTCCGAGCGACCCCGCGACACGCCGGACCGCGCGCCATCTCTATGAAGGCGTGGCGGGCCTGCCGATCATCAGTCCGCACGGCCACACCGATCCGCGCTGGTTTGCCGAAAACGAGCGCTTTCCCGATCCCGCGCAACTCTTCGTCACGCCCGATCACTACGTCTTCCGCATGCTGTGTTCGCAGGGCGTCGACCTAGCCGATCTGGGCGTGCCGCGCGCCGACGGCGGCCCGGTGGAGACGGACGGCCGCAAGATCTGGCGGCTGTTCGCCGGCCATTATCACCTGTTTCGCGGCACGCCGACTAGGATGTGGCTCGATCATTCCTTCGAGACGCTTTTCGGCCTGACCGAACGGCTGTCGGCCGAAACCGCCGATACCTACTACGACCGCATCGCTGACCGCCTTGCCTCGGACGAATACCGCCCGCGTGCGCTGTTCGAGCGTTTCAACATCGAGGTTCTCTCGACGACCGAGGGCGCGCTCGACGACCTGAAATGGCACAGCATGATCGCCGGGTCCGGCTGGTCCGGCCGCGTTGTCACGACCTATCGGCCCGATACGGTGATCGATCCGGAGGCGGCGGGCTTTGCGGACAACATAGAAAAGTTCGGCCAATTGACCGGCTGCGATACCGGGACCTTCGAGGGTTATCTCGACGCCCATCGCGTCCGCCGCGCCTTCTTCCAGCAGCATGGGGCGACCGCGAGCGATCACGGCCACCCGACCGCCCGCACCGAAGACCTGCCGAAGGCGCAGGCCGCCGCGCTCTACGCCCGCGCGGTCACCGGCGATCTTTCCGCCGAAGAGGCCGATGCCTTCCGCGGCCACATGCTCACCGAGATGGCGCGCATGAGCCTGGACGACGGTCTGGTCCTGCAGATCCATGCGGGCTCTTTCCGCAGTCATTCGCCCGAAATCCTCGCCTGCTTCGGTCGCGACAAGGGTTTCGACATCCCCGTGCGCACGGAATATGTCCGGGCGCTGAAGCCGCTGCTCGATGCGGTTGGCCTTGAGCGGAACCTGACGATCATTCTCTTCACGCTCGACGAAACCGTCTATTCCCGCGAGCTCG
>JBAQHA010000106.1:0-5164 GCA_049288075.1 Oricola sp. | reverse complement strand
CAATTATCCCATGCCCAGGACGCCGAAATCTGGCGCGCCAAATGGGAGGAAGGCAGCCTCGTAGGCATTAACGATCCTACGCCCTACGGATATGGACGTGCGGAGACGATGGGATGCCGCGTGCGCTTCTCTCGGTCCGTGCCGGAGAATCCCGCGCAGAAGGCCCTGAGGCTTGCGGCTCGCCTGATACTCGGTTTCGACCTGATCCATGCGTTGCGGAACAGGGACGCCATACTGGCGTCCGACATAGTCTGGACCCATACAGAGTCGCAGTTTCTCGGCGTCGCCGCGATGCTGGCTTTGACAGGCGGAACCAGCGGGCCACGCATCATCGGTCAGGCAGTCTGGCTTCTGGATGAATGGCCGCGGATCGGTTTCGTGCGACGGGCCCTCTTCCGCCGCCTGATGCGCAAACTGGACATTCTCACCGTTCATTCTCCGCTCAACCTCGCCGCCGCCCGAAACCTCTTTCCGGAAACGAGATCGGAACTCGTAAAGTTCGGTATCCCTGCCGAGTTCCACGAGCCGCCGGTGATGAAGCCGGTTTCGCTGTTTCGCGTCCTGTGCGTCGGCAATGACCGCCACCGCGACTGGAAAACCGTCATCTCTGCCGTTCGCAACAAACCGGGAATCGAGCTCACCATCATCTCGCAGACGGCCGATCCCGGCCTCGTTCGCGGCGTCAGCAACGTCCGCATCCGGCAAGTCGGCAACAGCGGGGAACTGCGGATGGCCTATCGCGCGGCGAATGCCCTGGTCCTGCCGCTGCGGGAAAACCTGCATGTGAGCGGAGCAACGGTGATTCAGGAAGCGGCGCTGATGGGAGTTCCCGTGATCGTGTCGGACGTCGGGGGCCTGAAAGCCTATTTCGACGACAGCGAGGTTTTCTACGTTCCCCCGCACGACCCCGACGCGATCGCAGGCGCAATCGACCGGATGATCGCCAGCCCCGAAGATGCATTCGGGCAGGCGCGAAAAGCCCAACGGCGGGTTCTCGGCGGCGAGATCGGCTGCGATGCCTATGTTCGGCGGCACGTCGAACTGTCGACGGAGTTGCTGGCGAACAGATGACCGCCCCGGGCGAAATCGTCCTTTCGCCTGTTTAGCGTTTCTGCGCCAACACCATCAGCGTCCAGCCAAGCCAAAGGCTTTCCTTGAACCGATCAATCCGCTTGCCGACGACGGCCCTGAGGGGCCGGTTCAGTTTTTCGGAATTCACGATCCGCATAACTCCGCGATTGGATCTGGGGGTTATCGAGAACAACTCGTCGATCCTGAACTCGGCATCGAGCAGTTCTGCAAGCTCATACCTGTCGAACCAGCGCCGAAGCTGTCCTTCCGCAGGTGGCGGTATCCGATTTAGATTCTGAAGGACCGGCCTGTTCTGGGTCGCCAACATCAGGAGCCCCCTCGGACGCAAATGGCTGGCAAGCTTCGACACGAATGCCTTGTGGTCGAACACGTGCGAGAGCACCTCAAGCGTCACCAGAACATCAAAACGTTCGGTCCCGAAATCCATCTGCATGAAGTCGCCAGCCCGGAATTCCACATCCGGATTTCGCTGTTGAGCCCTTTCGAGGACTTCATCGGAAAGATCGGTAGCCACCACCGAACCGTATTCATTCAATCGCGAGCACAGCCAACCGGCACCGCACCCGACCTCCAGTATGTCGAGGTCATGCCTGCCCGTCCTGTCAAGCCAACCTCCTACGACCTCGGCCTGGTCGAGGCTGATACGGTCGAGCGATCCTTCCGCTTCGCGCACGGAGCTATTCCAGTAATTCCAGAACTTCGCCTGGACAGAAATCTCGGGCGGTCTGGCTATGCTAGGACCTCCGAGCGCTTTCACCATTGCGCACATCGCCGTGTTTAGCGTTACCGAATGCATTCTCATGAAGTAATGCCGGAGCGGCCCAAAGGCCGCCCGGAATGTCACACCTTTGCGAGCCGCTCTCCGAAATAGAGCACCTTGTCGGAACCGGCCGTATCGTCGTCATAGAGCGCGATGACCTCGTCCGGCAGATGCGACAGGTCCGACGCGCGAAGATAGTCGCGCATCGTCGTACCGGTGCATCGGGCGTCGACATTGGGCGCGCCGCGATGCCGCTTGGCGTCATCGAGATGAACCGTCCTGAAATCGATGCTGTATCTGGCCTCGTCGGTCAGGTTCGGTGCGGTCTCGTGAAGATGGGAGCCGGAGAAGACGATGATCCCGCCGGGCGGCGGCAGGAAACGAACGGTTGTGGGATCGAGCTCCTGCTGCGGTTTCGGCTGCTCGCGCGTGTCGGTCTTCACGTGCTGCGCGGCGCTCGCCCGGTTCCTGGTGTTCCACTCGTAGTAATTGTAGATCTCGGAGTTGTTCTCCACCGGCTCCTCGAAGTAGCGCGGATAGAAGCCCATCGAGTTGTCGGCCTTGATCGGATAGATCGGCATCCACCAGTTGAGCTGGCAGTTCGGCGCCGAATACCAGGTGTCGCGGTGCGGATGAAACGCATAGGCGATACCCGAGGACAGGAAGCCCGACGGATATGCCGAGCGGAGCCGCGGGACATCGAAGTAGAGCCGGTCGAGATCGACGCCGTGCTCCTCCATGATCTGCGGAATCAGTTTCTTGCATTCCGGGTGATGAATGAAATTCGGCTTGACGACCGACAGAATCCCCGCGACCTCTTCGGCAGTCATATGCTCGTAGATTTTCCGCGGATCGTGCGGCTTGAATGCCTCTTCCAGCATCTCGCGCGCAAGTTCGATCAACGCCCTTGAACCGGGCGTCGGCGAAAGAATGACTATGTCGCCGTCATACAGTTGCGTGCGGCGGTCTTCATCGGTCACTTCCGGATCAAAATGGACAGCCAGCATGCGCGTCTCCCGTAAGTTCCAACTTCCCCTTGCTGAACCAAAGTCTGTATGAGCAGCGCGCGCATTGGTAGAGACAAATCGGACGTAAGGACGTGTTCGAAGTTGCGCCTGTCGGACAGGTGAAGCGCAAGACTTCATCTAATAGGAGTATATCGAACAGGTCCTGCAGCAGATCCGTGCCGCGACTGTATCGGGCGGCCGGAGGCTATCTCAGGATCTTGCTGTGCGGCGCAAACGCTTCGAGAATTACCCAGCCGGCCCGCTTGAATGCCTTGGGCTTGCGGAAGATATGCCCCAGGGGCGGCAGCACCATGGAAGACGGTTTCAGCTTGAGTCCATACCGGTAGAGCTCCCCGGCATCCGCCCGATGCCCTCGCAGCAAATGCGAGGCCGCCGACAGATATGCCGCCTCGGCCAGACGACTTCGAACGATCGACCGTTTCCGTGCGACGTTGGACAACCGATCGGATCCATTGGCGAAATAGCGATCGAACGTGACCTCGCGCTCCTGGAGATCCGTCACGCGTTTGCGCAGGAATATTTTCGACATGTTCGCGTCATGCTCCCGCCGAATGCCGATCGGCGATGTGCATTCGACGACAGATCCGTGTCTGGCCAGACGGAGGAGCATGTCCAGATCATCGGTGTAGGGGAGCGACGGATCATAGTGACCCACCTCCTTCTGAACGGACGTTCTCACGACGGCCGATCCGAAACCGATGCCTACACCCAGCAAATGACAGCACCGCTCGATGAAACCGTCGCCGCTGGACATCGACCAGCGCCCCGCTCGCGATGACGCTTCGTGGCGCGCGAATTCCTTCATGTTCACTTCCGGCCCGAAAGCGAAAACCGCATCGGGACGGGCCTCCAGTTGGGCAATCGCCGATCCGAGGGCGCCGGGGACGAGGACGTCGTCAGCGCAGAGTATGACAAGATAATCGGCGCGCGCGCGGTCAATTCCCTCGTTGAAGGATGCATGGGGTCCGAGATTGGTTTCCCGGGCGACAACCTCGACGCGGCTGTCCTCTCGGGCAAGCCTCTGCGCGACTTCGAGGCTGTTGTCGATCGAGGCGTTGTCGATGACGAGGACGCGAATATCCTCGACGGATTGGGAAAGAGCGCTGCCCACGCATTCAGGAAGGTACCGGGCGTAATTGTAGGACGGGACGATCACGTCGATGCTGGCCACGCTCAACTCCTGCGGTTTCTTCATTTCGGACGCGGTCCGCATCCTGAACCGGCGGGATTTTTCCAGTTGCGTCTCCAGCACCACGGATTTCCGGCCGGTTTTCATCCTAGCATCGATGGCAATCTCGGCGCCTGTCCATCAATTGAAGTAAGGCGTCCGATATCCTGCCCACGCCGTACCGGCGAATGGGGGATGGCGGGACACCGGCTTCTCAAAAGGCGTAGCACTTTGGCTTTTGGTCGAGTCTCTCGGCCATGCCGCATATGTTATAAAATCTTGCAGTGAAAGATTACTGCAGCAGGTTCCGAAACGTCAATTATTTCGATGGTCATAGATGCAGCGCTATTGGGCGATTAACGGACGATTCCTCGGCCAATCGACAAGCGGGGTCCAACGCTATGCCAGGGAAGTCATCCAGGCTCTCGACAGCCATCTCGGCGAACAGCCGTCTTCAGGCAATGATCTCGTGGTCGAGTTGCTGGCGCCGCCCGACGCCCGATCCACGCTGCCCCTGAAATCCATCCGTCTGCGCAGGGTGGGCGCGTTGAGCGGTCATGCATGGGAACAATTCGTCCTGCCGCTCTATGCCCGTGGCGGACTCATAAGCCTCTGCAACACCGGTCCGGTGATGAAGAAGAAGCACATCGTGTGCATTCATGACGTGAATACGCGAAACTATCCGCACAGCTACTCGTTGGCTTTCCGGTCCTTCTACCACGTTCTGCTGCCGGCGCTCGGCCGCTCGGCGCGCACGATCGCCACGGTTTCCAACCATTCCGCCGGGGATCTCGACCGCTACGGCATCTGCAAGCGTGGAAAGGTCCTGGTCGCGCCAAACGGTCACGAACATGCGCTTGCCTGGAAACCGGCGCACTCCGAACAGACCCAGGCGGCTGCGGGACCGGACACGATCGTTCTCATGGGCAGCAACATCCCGCACAAGAATGTCGGCCTGATCCTCGGCATGGCGAAGAAGCTCGAAGGCGCCGGATTCCGCATCGCGGTAATCGGCAATATTGACAGGCACGTCTACAACAACAGTGCGCTGAACACGGAGGCATCCAACGTAAGCTGGCTGGGACGAGTAACGGACAACGAATTCGCGGCCTTGCT
>JBAQHA010000105.1:0-1743 GCA_049288075.1 Oricola sp. | reverse complement strand
TCCCGCGGCATCGGCGTAAAGTTCCATCAGTAGCGGGTTCTTCACATGACCGCCGGTGACATGCAGCGTATCGATGCCATAGCCGCGATCGTTGAGTGTCTTGAGGATATGGCGGACGCCAAGCGCAATGCCTACGGCGGTGCGCCAGTAGAGGCGGCAAAGGCTGTCGAAAGACGCATCCAGTGTCAGGCCGCTTATCACGCCCACCGCATTCGGGTCGGCCAATGGCGAACGGTTGCCATGAAAATCGGGCAGGACATGCAGTCTCCCGGCGAGGTCGAGACCCTCCGTGCGCCGCATGTCGAGGATGCGTTCGGCGATGCGGGCGTGCATTCCGGCGTCCGGTTCGCCGCCTGCGCCATGCCAGCGGATGATGTGGTCAAGCAGCGCACCGGTGGCCGACTGGCCGCCCTCATTCAGCCAGCAATCCGGTAGGACGGCGCCGTAATAGGGGCCCCAGACACCCGGCGTCGGACGCGCTTCAGCCGAGAGCGCCATGACGCAGCTCGACGTTCCGGCAATCAGCGCCAGATGCCGGTCAAGCGTCTGCGCATCGCCCGCATAGGCCCCGAGCACCCCCAGCGCTCCGGCATGGGCATCAATGAGTCCCGCGCCGACGCGCGCGTCCGTCGTCAGGCCAAGCTGGTCGGCGGCAGCCGGCGTCAGCGGCCCGAGATCGGTGCCGATGGGGCTGGCGCGCTCCGGCAGATTGCCTTTGGCGGGCATGTCGGGAATGCCGGCGCGTTCGAAGAAATCGCGCTGCCAGCCCGGTTCCTTGTGGCTGAGATAGGTCCATTTGCAGGTGAGCGTGCATTGGGAGCGCGCCAGCGATCCGGCTGCCTTCCAGGTCAGGAAATCGGCAAGGTCGAAGAAATACCCGGCGCGCTCCCAGCATTGCGGCAGATTGCGGCGCAGCCACATCAGCTTCGGCGTTTCCATTTCCGGCGACATGACGCCGCCGATGAAATCCAGCACTGCATGGCCCGTCGCCGTGCATTCCTCCGCTTCGGCAAGCGCGCGGTGATCGAGCCAGACAATCGTGTCCCAACGGTTTTCGCCCGAACGGGACACGCTGAGCTGCCCGCCATCGCGGTCGCGGACCACCAGCGAACAGGTGGCGTCGAAGCTCAGGCCGGCGACCCGGCTGCCATCGGCGCCGGCAGCGGCCAGTGCGTTCCGCACTGCGGCGCACACCGCCGACCAGATCTGTTCGGAATCATGTTCGGCGTGATTGGCTTCCGGCCGGTGCATGGCGATCGGATGTTCCGCACGCCCCAGAAGCTGCCCCTCGCGATCCAGCACGCCTGCGCGGGCGCTCCCCGTGCCAACGTCGACGCCAATGACGAGGTCGCGCATGATGAACCCCTTCTCCCTGATCACCTTTCAATGAGCCCCGGCAGATCCGCCATATTGTCGAAGATCAGTGTCGGATCGAGGCTCTCCAGCGCATACCGGTGCGTGGGCGACTGTGCGTGGCTTCCTCCCAGAAATGCAAAGACGCGCATTCCCGCCCGCTGCGCCGCTTCTACGCCTGCCGGGCTGTCCTCGATCACGATACACCGGCCCGGCTCAACGTGCATCTTCCGCGCGGCCAAAAGAAACAGATCGGGCGCCGGTTTGCCATTTTCCACCATCGAGGCGCTGAAAACACGGTCCTCGAAAAAAGGCGCAAGGCCGGTGACCTGCAGCGAGAGACGCACACGCTCGACCTGGCTGGACGAGGCGACACAGCAGGGCAGGGCG
>JBAQHA010000104.1:0-6302 GCA_049288075.1 Oricola sp. | reverse complement strand
GCACGGTGCTCACGGGCGCGCGTGTCGCCGGCGTCATCGTCGAAGGCGACCGCGCGGTCGGTGCGACCCTCGACACGGGCGAGGAGTTCCGCGCGAAGACCGTCGTGTCGGCTATCAACCCGAAGACGACCTTCCAGACGCTCGTCGGCCCGCACCATCTCGACACCGGCTTCTTGCGCCGGGTGGGCTCAATCCGCTCGCGCGGCGGTGCGGCGAAGTTGCATCTGGCGCTGTCCGGCACGCCGGACTTCCGCGGCGCCGACCTGCGTTCGCGCCTGGTCGTCGCGCCTTCCGTGCGCACCGTCGAGGACGCCTTCAACGCCGTCAAATACGGCGAAGTGCCGGAAAAGCCGGTTATGGAAATCGTCATCCCGTCGGCCCACGAAACCGGTTTCGCGCCGGACGGACACCACGTCCTGTCGGCGATCGTGCAATTCGCGCCGCATGCCCCCAAGGCCGGATTGGCGACTGCCCGCAAGGCGATGCTGAAAAACACGATGGCCGTTCTCGAAGACCAGGCTCCCGGCATCGGCAAGTTGGTGGTCCATTCCGAACTGCTGATGCCCGGCGATATCGAAGCCCGCTACGGCATGACCGGCGGCAATTGGCACCACGGCGAACTTGCCGTCGAGCAGATGCTGTTCCTGCGCCCGGCCATCGGCGCGGCGCAATATGCCACGCCGCTGCCGGGCCTGTGGCTCGCCAGCGCGGGCTCTCACCCTGGCGGCGGAATTTCCGGCGCCGCGGGCTGGAGCGCGGCCGAACGCATCCTGTCGGAGGGCCGGGCATGAAGGACGCGAGGCTTCATTTCAGGACGCCGCTGCTCAGGACGCCGTTCCACGACCGCATCGCCGAAGCCAATGTGCTCAACCAGTGGGGCGCCTGGGGCGGCTACACCACCGCGCTGGCCTTGCAGGACGAGGAGATGGAATACACCGCCATCCGCAACGGCGCGAGCGTCTATGACCTCTGCCCGATGGTGAAGTACCGCATCGAGGGCAAGGACGCGGCCGCCTGTCTCGACCGCCTGACGGTGCGCAATGTCTCCAGGATGCCGGTCGACTCGGTGCACTACACGGTGTGGTGCGACGATGCCGGCAAGATACTCGATGACGGCACGCTGTTCCGCCTTGGTGAAACCGAGTTCATGCTGTGCTGCCAGGAACGTCACCTGCCCTGGCTGCTCGACAGCGCCGCCGGCTTCGATGTCGCGATCGGCGAGATAACCGAGAACGTCGCGGCCCTGTCGCTGCAGGGCCCCTGCGCCGCCTCCGTGTTGAAGACGGCCGGCTTCGACGTCTCCGTCCTGAAACCCTTCCGCATCGCGCGCTTTCCCTTCGGCAAGGGCCAACTGACGATCTCGCGCACCGGCTTTACAGGCGATCTCGGCTACGAACTCTGGATCGAGCCGAAACTGGCGCTTGGCCTTTGGGACGCGCTGATGGAGGCGGGCAAGCCCTGGGGCATCCGCCCGATCGGCACCAACGCGCTCAACCTGGCGCGCATCGAGGCCGGTTTCATAATCACCAACATGGATTTCATCCCCGCCGAACAGGCGTTGCGCGAGGACCGTGTCCGCTCGCCGTTCGAGATGGGCCTCGAATGGATGATCGATTGGGACAAAGGCCACTTCAATGGCCGCCGCGCGCTTGTCGCCGAGCGCGACGGCAAGACCTCCCGCTGGGCGCTGGTCGGCCTCGACATCGAGGGCAACATTTCCGCCGAGGGTTCGATCATATATCATGGCAAGAAACTTGAGGTGGGCTTCATCACCGCCGCCGCGTGGTCACCCGCCACGAAACGCAACATCGCGCTGGCGCAACTGCGCCGTCCCTACGACGCCGGCAAATCCGGCGACCTCTGGGTCGAGGTCTATGCGCTGCGCGAACTGCAATATGCCAAACTGATGCTCAAGGCCGATGTGGCGGAGCGGCCTTTCTTCAATCCGCCGCGCCGCCGCGCAACTCCGCCTGGCGACTATTGAGAGACAAGTCCGATGACGCATCCCGCCTCGCCATTGCTCAACCACTGCCCCGAAACGCTGCCCTCGCACGCCTATTTCGATCCGGCCTGGTACGAGCGCGAGCGCAAGGCGATCTGGGCGCGCAACTGGATCTATGTCGGCCGGCTCAGCGACATCGCTCCCGGAACGATCCGCCGCGTCGCGATCGCCGGCGAAAACCTGATCCTTTGCCGCACGTCCGAGGGCTCGGTGACCGCCTTTCACAATGTCTGCCGCCACCGTGGCGCCGAGTTGTGTTCGGAAGCGGAAAAATTGTGGAACGGCAAGCTGATCCTCTGCCCCTACCACGCCTGGGCCTATGACGCCGGCGGCAAGCTGCGCTCCACCGCCTTCGCGACGCCGACGCCCGACTTCAAACGAGAGGACCACGACCTGTTCCCGGTAGCCCTTCGCGAATGGAACGGCTTCATCTACCTGTGCCTCTCCGATAATCCGCCGGAATTCACGCCCGATATCGGCGTCGCCGCCCTCGACAACTGGCCGATGGCCGATCTGGTAACCGGTCACGTCCTGGAAAAGGAACTCGCCTGCAACTGGAAAGTCTTCTGGGAAAACTACAACGAGTGCCTGCACTGCCCCGGCATTCACCCGGAACTCAGCGACATGGTTCCCGTCTATCGCAAAGGCATCATGTCTCTGGAAGAGGATCAGGACTGGATGCCCGGCAAGCGAGGCGGCCCGGCGCTCAAGAACGGCGCCGTCTCCTGGACGATGACCGGCGAGCCCTGCGGGCCGGAGTTCCCGAACCTCACGCATGAACAACGCGCCGCCGCCTACACCTTCGTGACGCTCTATCCGACGATGTTCGTTGTCGCGCATGTCGACTATGTGCGCGCCGTCAGCCTCGTCCCCACCGGCCCCGAAACGACGCTGCTGCGTGCGGAGTGGTTGTTCCTGCCGGAAACAATCGCGCAACCCGGCTTCGATCTCGCCGCCGTCACGGATTTCGCCACCATGGTGCTGCTGCAGGACGGCGCCGCCGCCGAACTCAACCAGCGCGGCATCAAGTCGTCGCGCTACGAACACGGTACGCTGATGCCGCAGGAATTCGATATCTACCGCTTCAACCGCTGGGTCCTCGATCAGTTGGCGGACGAAACGGGCAAGGAAGGAGAAAAGCCGTGACAAAGCCGCTTCCGACAGTCCGCAAAGTCAGGCCCCGTAACTGGAACCGCGGAGGTCTCCCCGGATGGACCTACCACTCCGAGGCGATGTTCGATCTGGAACGGCGGGAACTGTTCCTGACGCACTGGCAGATCGCCGGCCATGTCAACGATATCCCGGCGCCCGGCGACTGGCTGTCCTTCGATATCCTCGGCGAACGCGCGCTTGTCATGCGGGGCAAGGACAAAGTGGTGCGCGCCTTCCACAATCTGTGCCGTCACCGCGGCGCGCGCGTTGCCGACGGACCGTCCGGCCATTGCCGCGGCGCGTTAGTCTGCCCGTTCCACGGCTGGGTCTACAATCTCGACGGCACGCTGCGGGGACCTGCCCGCCCGGAGAGCTACGACGACGACATGGACCGCCGCGAATTCGGCCTGAAACCGGTGGAGATCGAAATCTGGCACGGGTTCATCTTCCTGCGCTTCCATCCCGGACCGCAAGGGTCGGTGAAGGACATGCTTGGCCCCTTCGACCAGGATTTCTCCGACTACCGCGCCAGGGAGCTTCTGCCCGCCGACGTCGTCTCCTGGACGACGACCCTGCCGGTCAACTGGAAGTCGGTGCGCGACGTCGACAACGAGGGCTATCACGTCGCCATGGCCCACCCCGCCTTGCAGGATCTCTACGGCCGCACATATCGCGACATCGCTTATTCAAACGGCATGTCGATGTCGATCGCCGAATTCGGCGACCAGCCGGGGCGTCTTTGGTCGGTGCGTAACTACCTGAAGATCACGCCGGAACAGGAATGGCTTCCGCAGAAGCTGCGTAAGGCATGGACCTATTACGGCGTCTTCCCGAACGGGGTCATCGCGTTCACGCCGGAATCGGCTGGGTACTACCAGGACATCCCTGTATCGCCGACCGAGACACTGCTCACGGGACGCCTCTACCGGCGTTCCAACGAAAGCCGCGAGATGCGCGCCGCGCGCTACCTCGCGATGCGCATCGATCGAGAGACCTCGCAGGAGGACCGGCAACTGTCGATCTGGTCCAACGAGGCGATGAAATCCAGCGCCTTCGACGGCTTTCACCTGTCGGACCTCGAATATGGCGTCCGCAACCACCACGACCAACTGAGAAAAGTGCTGCCGATTGTGAAGGAGGAAGACGAACCGGGCAGCGAGACACTCGATCAATACGCCAACGAAACGCTTTCAACAGCCGAAAAACCGCATTAGCGTTGATGCTGTGCAGGGGAAAACAACGGAGGTTAGGTCATGTCCAAACTGAGTAGGCGCACCGCGCTTGCCGCGCTCGGCGGCACACTCGCAATGCCGTGGGTACGGCCCTCATGGGCCCAGTCGGGAACCGTCAATATCTATAACTGGGCCGATTATATCGGCGAGACGACATTGGCGGACTTCGAAGCCGCGACCGGCATCAAGCCGGTCTACGACACCTATTCCTCCGCCGAGGAGATGGAAGCCAAAATGCTGGCCGGCTCGTCCGGATACGATGTCGCCTTCCACGCCGGCGTCACCATGCCGCGCGCCATCCAGGCCGGCATCTACCAGAAGCTCGACAAGTCGAAGCTGACCCATTGGGGTGATTTCGATCCGGAAATCCTGCGCATCCTGGCCGGATGGGATCCGGGCAATGAATACGGCATTCCCTACATGTGGGGCTCGGTCGGCTTCACCTTCAACCTCGACATGATCAACGAGCGCCTTCCCGGCGCCGACCTGCAGGACCTGGCGACGATCTTCGATCCGGCGAATGCGGCAAAGCTAGCCGACTGCGGAATCTCCATTCTCGACAGCCCGACCGACATCATGCTGATCGTGCTGAAATATCTCGGCCTCGACGGCGACACCACGAACGTCGCCGACTACGACAAGGTGGTCGAGGCGTTCAAGCCGATCCGCGAGTACATTCGCACTTTCGACAACACCAACTATCTGAACGCGATCCCGAACGGGGAATTGTGCGTCGTCAACAACTGGTCTGGCGACTATGCGACCGCCTCGGCGCGTGCGGAGGAAGCCGGAATCGACATCAATCTCGCCTACTACGTGCCGAAGACCGGCGCGCCGGCCTGGGTCGATGTCGGCGCGATCCCCTCGGACGCGCCCAATGTCGAGAACGCCTACAAGTTCCTCGACTTCCTGATGCAGCCCGAAGTGATCGCCGGCTGCACGAACTACACCGGTTACGCCAATGCAAGCCTGGCAGCCAGCGAGTTCGTCGACCCGGCCTACAGGGACGATCCGGCGATCTATCCCGACAAGGAAACGCTCTCCCGCATGTGGGCGCCGAAGCCGTGGAACGAGGAACAGGACCGGGCGATGACACGCGCCTGGCAGACGATCAAGTCAGGCTGACCCGCGCCCTCACCCGGAACCGGAATCGTCGAGGGAGCAAACCGACAGAAAATGCAGCAGCAAGCCATCGCCGACCCGGAGCCTTCCCAACGGGAGACGGCCGCCGAACCCGAGCCCTTTATCCGCATCGAGGGCGTCACGAAGAAGTTCGGAGACTTTACGGCCGTCGACTCTGTCACCCTCAACATCAGGAAGGGGGAGATCTTCTCCCTTCTTGGCGGCTCGGGATGCGGGAAAACGACCCTTCTGCGCATGCTCGCCGGCTTCGAGGAGCCGACCAGGGGCCGGGTCTTCATCGACGGTCAGGACATGACCGAGGTCCCGCCCTACCGCCGGCCCGTCCACATGATGTTCCAGTCCTATGCGTTGTTCCCCCACATGACCGTGGAGAAGAACATCGGCTACGGCCTCAAACACGAACCGATGAGCCACTCCCAGCGCAAGGACCGCGTCCGCGAGATGATGGACCTCGTGAAGCTGACGGAATTCGCCGGCCGCAAGCCGCACCAGATTTCCGGCGGCCAGAGACAACGCGTCGCGCTTGCCCGGGCGCTTGCCCGACAGCCGAAGCTTTTGTTGCTCGACGAACCGCTGGCCGCGCTCGACAAGAAACTGCGCGAGCACACGCAATTCGAACTGATGAATATCCAGGACCGTACCGGCGTCACCTTCGTGGTCGTCACCCACGACCAGGAAGAGGCGATGACGCTGTCGTCTCGCCTGGCCGTGATGGACAAGGGCCGCATCATTCAGGTCGGCAGCGCGACCGACGTCTACGAATACCCCAACAG
>JBAQHA010000103.1:0-10873 GCA_049288075.1 Oricola sp. | reverse complement strand
GGACGGCACCCAGCCGGATTCGGCCGCCGCAGTCGAATAGGCGCGCGCGCCGACCTGCCTGATCCCGAACACCTTGCCCGCCTCCAGCAGCGCCGCCTTCACCTTGGCGCCGTCCTCGAACGGCCCCCACAGTTCCAGCCCCTGCGCGCCGCCCATGCCGTGCGACAGCGTCCGCGCCTTGCAGCCGGCGATCGTGATTTCGCCCATGTTGAAGAACTTGCTCGTCAGCTGGCCGCCCTGGTTGACCTTTTCGAGGATCTTCAGCGCATCCGGCCCCTGCACTTCGTAGCGGTAGGTTTTGCGCGGTTTGTCGGGGTTGTCCAGCTTGCGCTCGTCCCGTTCGACCATGACGTCGAAGCCACCGGTTTCGGCGTGGTATTGCACCCAGTTCGGCACGACCGGACGCCCGACGATGTTTACCGCGTCGTCCTCGAGGCCGAACACGATCGCGTCGCCGACCACGTAGCCCTCATGGTTGCAGCACACGAGCTGCTTGGCCTTGTTCCGGCCGAACCCCGCGAACGAGTTGACGCCGAGATGCGACAGCAGGCGGATCGTGTCGGGCCCGCTGACATAGAGATCGGTCATGTGGAACGACTGGTCCATCAGCGCCGCCGACTCCCGCCATGCCCGCTGCTCCACGATCCAGTTGGTGAATTCCGGCGGAACCGGGAACTGGTACCGCCCGGTCTGGGCGTTCTGCATCATGCGGGCGGCATTGCCGCCGGATGCCCGGATTTTGTCTTCGAGCGACTTGTAGCTCATTGCATCTCCTCCATTCCGAATAGTCCTTTCCGACTAGCATCGGCGCGAGCATCGTGCTTATGCTTATTTCGAATAAACAGCAGTATTTTGGTAATAACATCGATGAACGGACATAGGCGACTGACCCTCAAGCAGGTTCGCGCCATCGACGCGGTCTCGCGTGCGCGCGGCATCGCCGAAGCCGCGACCATCCTGAACACCACGCAGCTGGTCGTCTCGCGGGCAATTCAATCGGCCGAGGCAATGACCGGCGCAGCGATATTCCAGCGCGGTTGGGGCGGCGCCGAGCCGACCGCGTGGGGAGAGACGGTGCTGCAGCGCTGCGCCAACGCGCTGCGGCTGATTGCTCGCGCCGAAGACGATGTCGCCGCGCTTGGCGGCGCGCGTCCCAATCTCTCCGCCTATCTGCGTTGGCACCATCTCGAGGCCGTAGCCGCCGTCACGCGCTTCGGCAGCGCGTCACTCGCGGCCCGGTATCTCGGTATGACGCAGCCCGCCGTGAGTCGCGCCGTCTCCGCGATCGCCGAATATGCGCGTCATCCGCTTTTCGAGCGCAGGCGCGACGGGCTGGAATCGACTCCGCAAGCTCAAAGGCTGGCCGCGCTACGCGACGAGTTGTTGCAGGTGCTGGATGTGGAGGACGGCGAAGATCCTCGGTCCCGGCACGGCCTAATCGGCCGGCTTGCTGTCGGTATGCTGCCCTTTTCCGGACAGGACCTTGTACTCAAGGCCTTCGGCGAACTGACGAACCGGCAGCCCGACCTTCGCCTGATGGCGGTTCCCGGCAGCTACGCCATGCTGGCCAGCGCGCTCCGGCGCGGCGAGATCGACTGCATGATCGGCATCCTGCGCGAGCCGCCCCCCTACCCGGAACTGGAAGAGGTTTTTCTCTATCACGAGAATTTCACGCTGGTCGCCCGGCAGGACCATCCGTGCCACGAACGCGCCCGCTCCATGTCCGACCTGAAAAACGAGAAATGGATCGTCGGCCAGCACGGCACGCCCGTCAGGGCGTATTTCGACGGACTTTTCGAAACGATCGGCGCGACGCCGCCCACCCAAACCTGCGAAATCCATTCCTTCGCCGGAGCCGAAAGGCTGGTCATGGAATCGAGTTCGATCGCTCTGCTCTCCTATAGCGAGCGCCAGCTCGCCAATCTTCCCGTGGAACTGAAGAAGGTCGAGGTGGAACTGCCCGACGCAATGACGTCCATCGGCCTGACCGTGAAGAAGAGCGGTGGCATGACCGAGATCGTGCGGGTTTTCGAGGATCTGCTGCGCGAATACATGCCCTGGCAGACCTGACTTTCGCGACCGGCGCGACCTTCACGGCCGCGCCGAGGGCGCCTGCGGCCCGCCACTGTCAGTTGATCATCGTGTTCGGAAGGATCAGCGATATCTGTGGGAACAGGACGAGGATGATCAGCGTCACCAGCATCGCGCCCCAGAACGGCAGAACGCCCTTGAAGATCGTGCCGAGCGGCACGTCGCGCGCCACCGACTTCACGATGAAGACATTCACGCCGACTGGCGGCGAGATCAGTCCCATCTCCAGCGTCAGCACGACGAGTACGCCGAACCAGATCGGATCGAAACCGAGCTGCGTGATGACCGGGAAGAATATCGGCATCGTCAGCACGATCATCGCGAACCCTTCCAGGAAGCATCCGAGCACGAGGTAGCATGCAAGGATAAGCGCCAGAACGCCGAGCGCCGGTATCTGCAGCGCACTGAGGAACTCGCCTACCGCCTGCGGAATATGGCTCAGCGCCAGGAACGGATTGATCATGTGCGCGGCGATCAGGATCAACATCACGGTCGCCGTCGTGACGACGGAGTCCTTGGTGGCGTCCCACAGCGTCGCAAACGTCAGATTGCCCATCAACGCGCCGATGGCAATGACGAGGCCTGCGCCCACGGCAGCCGCCTCGACGGGCGAAAACAGACCGCCATAAATGCCGCCGATCGTCAGAAGGATGACGAGGATGATCGGCGCCGCGCCGAAAATTGCCTTCGCCTTCTCCGAGATCGACGTACGCGGACCGGCCGGTCCGAGTTGCGGCCAGATCCAGCACATCACGGTGACGAGCAGGACGAACATCAACAGCAGCAACAGGCCGGGAAGGACGCCGGCCAGGAACAGGCGGCCGATCGATTGCTGCGTCAGGATCGCGTAGATCACGAAGCCGGTCGACGGCGGGATCAGGATGCCGAGCGTGCCGCCGGCCGCCACCACGCCGGTGGAGAGCCGCGGGTCGTATTTGAAGCGATCCATTTCGGCGAGCGACACTTTCCCCATGGTGAGCGCCGATGCGACCGACGAACCGGAGAGCGCCGCGAACCCGCCGCAGCCGATCACGGTCGCAGAGGCGAGCCCGCCGCGAATATGCCCGATGATCGCATAGGCGGCATCATAGAGCCGCCGGCTCATGCCGGTGGCCGTCGCCACGTTGCCCATCAGGATGAACAGCGGAACCACTACGAGTTCGGCGGATGAGGAAAGAGTGAAGGTTTCCGACGCCAGAAGGCTCAATGCCGACGAAAAACCGTTCAGAAGCGCAATGCCGATGAAGCCGACGACGAACATCGCGAAGGCGACCGGGATGCGCAGGACGAGAAGCACGATCAGGAGGACCATGCCGGCGGCGCCAATCATGCCAGCGCTCATAGGGAATGTTCCTCGACATGGACGTGGTGTTTCGCCGTGGCGAGCGAAATCGCCCGCAGGATCATGGCGAAAGCCGTGATTGCCGCGAAAACGCATATCGCCCACTGGAAATAGGCCTTCGGCAGGTAAATCACGTTGGTTGCGAGATTGAGCATCAGCGAAAGCTTGGACGACGTATAGATGGTCCAGGCGATGCCCCCGAAGATCAATGCGCCGATCATGGCGGAAAGGAAATCGCTGAGACGGTTCAGCCAGTCCGGGAATGATTTTTCGAACAGATCGACGGCGATGTGACCGCCGAGCTTGTCGCACAGGGCCATGCCGCCGAACACGACGATGACCATCGCCATCTGCGAGATGTCCTGTGCGCCCTTCAACGGACTGCCGAAATAGCGCCCGACGACGTCCACGAGTATAACGGCGACCTCGACAACGAGGCCGATCGATCCGACAAGGGCGGACAGGCTGATCAGCCTGTCCGCCACATTTTTAAGTCCTGTGAGCACTTTGGAGTTACTGGCCGCGCATGGTTGCCAGAACGTCCTCTGCGCCGAGATCCTTGACGACCTTCTCGGTCACCGGCTCGGTCAGCGCGCCGAATGCGGCGGCTTCGTCGCTCGAAAGCTCGATGACGTTGTTGTCGCCGGCAGCCTTGATGGATTCGATCACCTGCTGCGCGCGGGCGTTCCAGCCATCTTCGGCGCTTTTAGAGAGCGCGCGGCCGCTGTTGTCGTCGATCGCCTTCTTGAACTCGGGCGACAAGCCTTCATACTTGGCCTGGTTCATCACGAGGTAGAAGGAGATGCGGCCGAGCGGCGCGCCGAACGTATAGCTGTTGGCCACTTCGTCCAGCTTGAAGTCGCCGATGGCGCTGGAGCCCGTCACGACGCCGTCGATCAGGCCGGTTTGCAGGGCGTTGTAGATTTCGCCCGCCTGCATCTGCACCGGCGTCGCGCCGAGCGCCTCGATAACCGCGGAGGCGGCGGAGCCCGACACGCGGATCTTGAGGCCCTTCAGGTCTTCCGGCTTGCGGATGTCATGGTCCTTCATGATGAAGACGTTCGGCTCCGAGAGCCAAAGCGCGAGCGGAACAGTACCCGGGAACTCGGCAGCGAGCATGCCCTTGTCATAGGCGTTCCAGATCATGTCGTAGCCGGTCATGCCGTCCGGCAGCGCGCCGGGGAGTTCGGAGATCATGGTCTTCGGGAACTGCGAGGAGGTATAGCCCTGCAGGCCCCAGACGATGTCGGCAACGCCCTGGACCGCGCGGACATACTGTTCCAGCGGTCCGGCGCCGAGCTCGCCGCCCGGGTAGACGTCGATCTTCAGTTCGCCGTTGGTCGCGGCCTCGACGCCGTTCTTCAGCGGCTCGATCGTCGACTTGGTCAGCGTGTGCGCCGGCGGCACCCAGTGGGCCAGCTTCAGCGTTTCCGCGGCAATAGCGTGAGATGCGAAAAAGGCGGTTCCGGCAGCGAGTACCGTTGCGCGGACCGCTCCCTTGAATGCGTGCTTGTTGAACATGTGGCAGCCTCCCTGTTTCAACTTTGTTGTTGGCTTCAACCTGCAATGCCCCGCATCGCGGGGCAAGCGGATTCCATTACCGGTGCGGCCGAATATGTCGGCCGCACCGGAACTTGGAGCGATCAGCTGGACTTCTTCGTGCGCCAGCTGTCGGCGTAGTTTTCGCGTGCCTCGGCGGCATACGGAGTCGGCGCCACGCGGACGCGGATCTCGGTCTGCTTGTGCTTTTCGGTCGAAGTTTTCTGGGTGGTCTCCGGCTCGCCCCAGACCAGTGTCAGGACTTCCTCTTCCTGGATGTCGGCGCTGACGACGCCCAGCGAAAGGAAGCGGCGCTCGTTGTAGGAGTAGCCGTTGAACATCGACATGCCGACCTTTTTGCCGTCCTTCAGGATCAGGTCCGCGGAGGACGAAGCGTAGTTCGGCTGCGGGAAGTCGAGCCACTTGTACGGCGTGCCTTCCTCGAAGCCCGAAGCGATGACCTTCATCACGTCTTCCGGGTTCCACTCGAAGGTAACCTTCTTGCGGTTCGGGCCGCCCTTCATCTTCGTCAGGGCCTCCTTGCCGACGAAGTCGTCCTTCTTCCAGCCGATGTAGAAGTCGTAGCCGAGTTCGAACGGGTTGACGTAGTAGTCCTCGATATTGTCGGAGACGAACGAACCGCCGATCGAGCCGGCCGCTTCATAGGAGTCGGCGCCCAGCCAGTCGCGATAGGCGGCCAGCATGCCGTCGCCGGTATAGATGCCCGGCAGCGGAGACGGAATCCAGCCCGACTCGAGCGTGTTGGTCGAATAGGCACGGCTTCCGCACTGAACCAGGTCCACGCCGGCGTCCTTGGCCGCCTGCATGATGGTCGCGTGAATATATGCCTTGTCCTCGTACGGGCCCCAGATTTCGAGGCCGGGCGCGCCGGACATGCCGTGGCGCAGGGCCTGCACCTTCTTGGAGCCGATATTGATCCAGTCGACGTGGAAGAACTTGATGTCCTGAACCGGACCGCCATTCATCTTCTCGAAGACCTTCGGGGCGTCGGGGCCCTGGATCTGGTAACGGTAATGGGTACGCAGCACGCGCTCGCCGTCCGGGCGCGAAGGCGAACGCGGGTCGTGCTTGATGCGCACGTTCCACTTGCCGTAGGCGGCGCAGAACAGGAGCCAGTTCGAGGTCGGCGCGCGGCCAACCAGGATGAACTTGTCTTCACGCTCGCGGAAGATGATGTGGTCGCCGATCACGTGACCGTTCGGAGTCACCGGAACGAAGTGCTTGGCGCGGTTCAGGTCGAAGTTCGCGAACGAGTTGATGCCGTGATAGGACAGAAACTCGGCGGCCTGCGGGCCTTCCACGATCAGTTCGTCCATATGGTGGGACTGGTCGAAAAGCACGGCGGAATCGCGCCATGCGCGCTGCTCGTCACGCCAGTTCGAAAATTCCGGGGCCACGACCGGGTATACATACATCCCGATCCTGGAGTTGCGCAGGTGCTTCACGGCATTGCCGGACTCCTGCAAAACGGCCGAAAGACTGCTGTTTGCCATGGTCATTCCTCCCATTAAGCTTGTTGTATGTATACATCCTCATGGCGCATATCGATCCGACATGCAAGGGGATTCCCGCGCCCCGATTGCAAGAATCGTCACGGATTGTTTGCAGAAATCAGGCTTGCGCCACCACCAGCGCGATGCCGGGCATGCGGTCGATGAGACTGCGATCCTCATGCAGCATGTAGTCGAGGTTGCGCCGCGCCTGCCGGGCATGTTCGCGCGCCACGCACTCCGCGCGAGTCCCCTCGCGGGCCTTTATAGCCTGGACGATTGCCTTGTGCTGTTCCTGCGCGACCGTAAGCGACCGGCGGAAGGCCGCGATATCCGACTTGTCGGGCAGGAAGGCGGACGGAGAGGCAAAGGGAAGGCGCGAGGCGCGTTCGACTTCACGACGCACCATGTCACTGCCGGAAAGGGCTGCAAGCTCCTGGTGAAACTGCGCATTCAGTCCGGAATAGGCTTCGAAATCGACGTCTCCGGGCATGTCGCCGAAACAGGTGTCCAGTTCGGTGACGATTTCCTCCATGCGGGCGAGCGCTTCCGGGCGCGCACCGCGTTCGGCGGCGAGCCGTGCCGCCGTGCCTTCCATGACGCCGCGCAATTCTATGGAGTCGATGACGTCGGCGAAGGTGAATTTGCGCACTACGAAACCGCCGCTCTTGGCGCGTTCGAGCAGGCCTTCCTCGGCCAGGCGCGACATCGCGTCGCGCAGCGGCGTGCGCGATATTTCAAGTTCCTCGGCGAGCGGAACCTCGAACAGCCGCGTTCCTCCCGGCAAATCGCCGCCGAGGATCTTCTTGCGAAGTTCGATCACGGTGCGCGTCGCGTGAGTGTTGCTTGCCGGTTCCTTCATGTCGGATCGTCTCCCCCTCGAAGCATCTTGACGCATGATTATGCACTGCTTCGCGTCTGTGCACCACTCATGTGTACACGGGCGCGAAATCAGAACGTCATCGGCTCCGGAATGCGGTGCGCCTGGAACGTGTCCGGCAAGCGTGTCAGTTCCACCGTTTCCACGATCCCGGCGCGACAGAACGGGTCACCCTCGGCGAATGCCCGCGCATCCGCTTCGCTTTCGGCCTGCAGCAGCCCGAAATTGCCGGTCGACTCGCCGTCAGGCCCGAGCAGGGCCGAGCCGATCAGCACGACTGCGCGGCCCTCTCCGCCCGACTTCACCCACGCGCGGTGTTCCGCGCGGTGGGTGTCGCGCATCGAGTCCATCTCCGGGAAATGCAGGCAACGCATGAGGAAATACATTGGTCACGCCGCGTTCTCGAGGACAACCATGCCGGCGCCGGTCATCGAGGCCGGTGCGTAATAGTGCTTGTGGACCAGCCTGACGTCGTGGTCCAGCGCCGCGCGCATGACCAGCCACATGATCAGTTCCGCGCCTTCCGAACCGAATTGCTCGACATAGTCCTCGCGGGTCATGTTGCGGTAGTGCTCCGGATCGCTGGCGATGCCTTCGAGCCAGGCAAGGTCGGCCTCGCGGTTGATGAAGCCGGCGCGCGTGCCCTGCAACTGGTGAGACAGGCCGCCGGTGCCCATGATCACGACGCGCTCGTCGCCCGGCCAGCTTTCGATCGTGTCCCGCAACACCTTGCCCATCTCCCAGCAACGTTGCGGAGTCGGGATCGGAAACTGGACGGTGTTGACGAAGATCGGCACGATCTTGACCGGCCATTTCTCCGGACGCCCAAACAGAAGCTCCATCGGCACCTGCAGACCGTGGTCGACCTCGATCTCGCGGCAGACCAGCGGATCGAAATGGCGCGCGACCAGCGTATCGACGAAGTGCCAGGAGAAATCGACGGCGCCTTCGAACGGCGGGATCGCCCGCGGTCCCCAGCCTTCGTCGACCGGCTTGTATTCTTCAGCCACGCCGACGGCGAAGGTCGGAACGCGGTCAAGGAAGAAGGAATTGCCGTGGTCGTTGAAGATCACGACAGCGATGTCGGGCCTGGCTTCACGCATCCACTCCTTGGCGGCGATATAGCCGTCGAAGAAGGGCTTCCAGTCCGGCGTTTCGGTCAGGCCGCGGTCGAGCGCGACCCCGATCGAGGGCACATGGCTCGTGCCGATGCCGCCGATGATCTCAGCCATGCTTCACCTTCTTTCCCAGCCGCTCGGCGAGAAACTGGTCGTGATCCATTCCGGCCTGCAGGGCGCCGATCATGGTGATCGGGGTCGGGTCGATGGCCGATATCTTCAAAATGAAGAACAGGTTGCCGCCGAGGCGGACCATCTCGTGCCAGTCGCGGGTCTTAACGGCCGTCTTTTCTTCCTCGTTCAGCCCGAAACGGTCGAGATAGGCGTCTTCATCGGCCTTGAAGGCCTCGCGATTGGCCGCCACGCCGAGCGCCATCGCCATCTTGTTGAGCTTGTAACCCTTCAGCGAACGCGCGCGATCGTACAGCGGCGTTTCGGGGATCTGCAGTGCTGCGTCAGCCATTGTCGTCTCCAAATGTGCGGTCCAGCCATTTCGTGATGGCCGCGGTCGTTTCCGTCGGCCGTTCGACCGGCGCGAAATGGCCGGCATTTTCGATGACAACGAGTTCGGCCTTGTCGCCGACCGCGTCCGCGATCTCCTGATGCTGGGCGATCGGGCTCCAGCTGTCCTGCCGGCCGGTGACCAGCAGCACCGGGCAGGATATGTTTTTGAGATAGGCGCTTGCGTTCGGCCGGCCGACCAGTGCCCGGATCTGGCGCTCATGAATGTCGGCGTCGGCGCGCAGCACCATGGAGGCGAGGTCGCCGATCAGCACCCTGTCACCCGTGCGAGCCGGATCGAGCATCGGCGGAATCCACGCATCGGCGAGCTTTTCCATGCTCTCGTGACCAAGATCGATCATCTGCTGGCGCTTGACTTCCTCGCCTTCGCGCTTCGGGTGATGACCGGTGTTGGAAAGAACGAGCCCCTTGACCCTGTCGGGCGCGATCCGCGCCATTTCGAGCGCGATACGTCCGCCCATCGAGTGGCCGACGACGACAAGCGGACCCTGCGTTTCGCCGAGCAGCGTCTCCGCCATGCCGGTGATCGACGTGCCCTGCGTCAGGTCGGCCTCATGCACGGGGAAGCGATCCGCCACCGCCTCGGCGAGCGGCGCCCAGACGATATGGTCGGAAAGCAACCCAGGGACGAGTACCAGCGTCGTCATGCCGCACTCCCGTCACGGTTATTTTGCGGCATGGATGCGCCGCGTAAAAGCGAGTTTCGTGTATACATAATATGCTATATACGGCTATGAATCTGCGATTGCAATCTCGTTACCCGAGATTATGTATACACGATAGTGAAATCTGGAATACCCACTAAAGCCTTGTCAGGATCGGACAGCCCTTCCTGGCAGATCGCCGTGTCACTGGATCAGGATGTCCACTGTCGTCGCCCTTCCGGCCGCGTCAATCACCGTTAGCTTGGAAAACCCCCTGCCGTCGGGCATCCACGACGCTGTGCGTCGGCGGAATACGCCGTCGAGCGGTTCCCCATTGGCGATCCAGCGGAACGGCGCCTTGCCGCCCTGCAGTTTCAGCACCAGCGGCGAGAATCCGCCTCCCGAAGCGCCGGTCAGCTCGACGCGCGCGCCGTGCGGCGGGTAGACGATTTCCGGCCCGGTTGTTGCTCCGGCGACGGGAACCAGCTCCGCGCTTTTCGGCACGAAACGCTTCAGCCCCTCCGGCAGATCGGCGCGCGCGACCGCGCGCAACCCGGGTGGCGGGTCACGGAACCGCACGGATTCGAGGCCGGAGCGCGCGAAGGCCTCGAACAGGATCGGCGCCGCCGTGCCGCCGCCAGTCGAGCCCGGCACCGCGCCATTGTCGGCGCGTCCGACCCATACGCCCAGCACATAGCGTCCGTCGAATCCGATCGACCATGCGTCGCGGTAGCCGTAGGAGGTGCCGGTCTTGTAGGCGATGGCGCGCGAGGCCGATGCCACGGGAGTGGGCACGCCGGTGAGTATGTCGCCGACCTGCCACGCAGCCTTCGCCGACAGCACCGTTTTCAGCCTGTATGGCGCACGCGCGCCATTGACGCCGTCGGTCAGCGTCACTGCGTTGCCGCCATTTGCCAGCGCCGCATAGGCCTGTACCAGATCGGCCAGTGAAAGGCCCAACCCGCCCAGCCCGATCGCCAGGCCCGGTTGCTCTTCCTTCGGCAGTACCGGCTCGACGCCGGCGCGGCGCAGCCGCTGCATCAGCGCCGCCGGCCCGACCGATTCGAGCAATTGCACCGCCGGCACGTTGAGCGACATTTGCAGCGCTTCGCGCACCGTCACGTCGCCCTGATAGGTCGTGTCGAAGTTTTCCGGCCTGTAGCCGGAGAAATTCGCCGGCCGGTCGCGCATCATCGTTTCCGGCACGACGATGCCATCCTCAAGCG
>JBAQHA010000102.1:0-12642 GCA_049288075.1 Oricola sp. | reverse complement strand
GTCCCTGACGTCTGGATCGACCTCG
The DNA here is from genome assembly GCA_049288075.1 of Oricola sp. Classification (GTDB taxonomy): domain Bacteria; phylum Pseudomonadota; class Alphaproteobacteria; order Rhizobiales; family Rhizobiaceae; genus Oricola. Next base: position 12,617 of record JBAQHA010000102.1, on the reverse strand, counting down.
TCCGGGCCGCGCTCGTGTCGGCGCGCGAGAAAGGCCTGCAATTGCTCGCGGCCGGCTTCGCCGCCGACGATCCGCTCGGCGAAACAACGGCGCGCGGATTTCGTCATCGTCCCTATGCAAGCACCGTCTATCGTGTCCGGTGGCAAGGCGGCGGAGAACGCCTTGACGCCGGAAAGCCCAGCATGCCTAAAATCGAAATCGGGCTTCTATGACTGCTTCCCTGAAAACACACCCTTCGCGGCTTTCCTTGGAAAAACCATCATGATCTTGCGCAAGCACATTTCCGCATTCCTGCTGATTGCGTTTTCACTCTTTCCGATTGCCGGCACGACCGGGGCAAGCGCGCAGGACCTGACCGCGCGGCAGACCGAAACGATACACAACGAATTGCGGGCATTGCGCGACCGCGCCGTCGCGGCGCTGCAGGCGCGCGACACCGACGCGCTGATGGCGGAACTGACCGAGGACATCGCTTTTACGGCGATGAACAACGAGGTCGTGCACGGCAAGCAGGCGGCGATCGAATACTACCTGCGGATGATGAACGGCGCGGCGAGCCTCGTCGAGGACATGAGCGTGACGATCGAGCCGGATATTCTTTCCAACCTGCATGTCGGCGGGCAATCGGCGGTCTCGACGGGAGATTCGATCGCCTATTTCAAGATTCGCGGCGGTCTGGAATTCACCGCGCCGCTGCGCTGGACCGCCAATCTCGTGCATCAGGACGACGGCTGGAAAGTCGCGTCCGTGCATTTCTCCTCCAATATCTTCGACAATCCCGTGTCGGCGGGGATTTCCAAATATCTCTGGCTGATCCTCGCGGCCGCGGGGATCGCCGGTCTCGTGATCGGTTATCTCCTGGGACGCCTGCGGAGAGCGTGATGATTGCCGCCAATTCGGCGCCGGTCCCCCTTGAAATCAACCGGATCGGCCCGGTCGATCCGGCGGCCGCGCCTGTCGCGCTGCCGCGCAACTGGTACATCCTTGCCGAAAGCCGCGAGGTGCGGCGCGGGCGCGTCGTCGCGCGGACGATCGGGGACCGGGAAGTCGTCCTGTTCAGAACGGAATCGGGCAATGTGGCGGCTTTCGACGCGCATTGCGCCCATATGGGCTGCCATCTGCGCCATGCGTCGGTGGCGGGCGAAACCCTGCGTTGCGCCCTTCATTTCCGCCATATCGACCGCGAGGGCCGGTTTCTGACGCCCGACGGCGCCCCCTCGCGCGATCTTGTCCAGCCTGTCTATCCGGTCGCGGAGCGCTACGGCGCGATCTTCGTCCATGTCGGCGGCGAGCCGGAGCGCGGACTGCCGGAACCGGACATCATTGCGGCCGGCGCGTTCATGGCGCGGCCCGCCGGTGAATTCAGGACATCGACGCCGTGGCACGGACTGATCGCCAATGGCTGCGACATGGAGCACCTTCTTTCGGTGCATGACCGCAGGCTGAAGCAGGAACCCGTCGTCACGCGCCCCGATGCGTGGAGCTACCGGATCGCGTACCGTACGGAAGTGATCGGGCGCACGCTCGCCGATCGCATCATGAAGCGCATGGCGCGCAACGATATCCGGGCCTCCATGACGGTCATCTCGGGAACCACCATGATGGTGCAGAGCGAGGCGGGGCCGACGCCGAGCGTCTTCATGCTGTCCATGTGTCCGCAGGAGGATGGCGGCACGCTGGTGCGTGGCATCATCGGCCTGGAAGCCGGAAGATCGCGGTTGTTCGACGCGATCAAGCTTCGATTAGCGCAATGGTTGTTCAAGAGTTTTCTCGCCAAGGATTTCGGCGTCTTCGAAGGGCTGGAATGGCACCCGCCGATGCATGAACACAGTTCAGGTGACCGGTTCACGCGCCAGCTCCATGCCTATTTCCTGGAGCTCAGGGACGCAGGCTCGACGGGCCGGGCCGGCGGCGAACCGCGAAAGCCGGGCCCGTGACCGACGTCGCCGCGACGAAGGGCGGATATGCCATCCCCGGGGCGCTCAACCTGGCGATCCTGACGGCGATGGCGGCCGGGATGGCGCTGCTGCTGTGGACGGCATCCCATGCGGGCAACTTCATCGTCGTGGCGGCATCCGCGATCGTTTTTTCGTTCCTCGGCAATACCGGCTACTCGCTGATGCACGAGGCGGTGCACAAGCATTTCCATGCCAACGGAACCGTCAACGAGATCGCCGGGAGGATCGCGGCGGCTTTCTTCCCTACGGCTTTTTCGCTGCAGCGGGTGTTCCACCTCGCGCATCACCGCAACAACCGCACGGAGCGCGAGCGTTTCGACTATTACGCCGACGGCGAGAACCGCTTAATCAAGCGCGTGCAATGGTATTGCATCCTGACAGGCCTCTACTGGCTGATTTCACCGTTCTTCTGTGTCCTCTATTTCCTCACCGCCGAACTGCTGCGCTGGCGCGACCTGTTCGGAGCCAGGGGCGCGTGGTTCTCGAAACAGACCAGCGCGCAGGAGTTCCTGGAGGCGCTGGACGCCGTTCCGGTATGGCAGGCGCGGCTCGACATCGCCACCAGCGCGGCGATACAGGCGCTGCTCGCGTGGGGCCTCGATTTGAGCCTCTCCGGCTGGCTCGCGTGCTATGCCGCCTTCGCGCTCAACTGGAGTTCGCTGCAATATACCGACCACGCCTTTTCCGAGCTCGACCGCCACGAGGGCGCGTGGAACCTCAAGGTCGGCCCGTTCAGCCGGGCGCTGTTTCTCAACTATCATTACCATCTGGTCCATCATCGCGACCCCTCGATCCCGTGGACGGGCCTGCCGGCGCATGTTCGCGCCGACGACCCCAATCCCCGGTTCTGGGACATATACTGGCGGATGTGGCGGGGGCCGCGGCCGCTTCCGGCCGAAGCCGGTAATAAGGACGATTGAGAGGAACCGCGCCGGCATGCCGAAGATAGCGGATATCCGGCTGCGGCTGGCGGCCGGCGCGGTTTTCGCGATCTGGTTCTGGATCGTCTATATCGGCTGCGACTACATCGCCCAGGGTTTCGAACACCGCCACAGCGTCTCGCTAGGCCTCGATGCGGCTTTGCCTTTCATACCGGAATTCGCCGTCGCCTATATGGGCGTCAACGTCATGTTGCTGCTGCCGCTGGTCGTGATCCGCGACACGGCGCGTCTGCTGGCGCTGGCGGCAACGCTCTCGGCCGAGGTCGCGATCGCGGGCGCGATCTACCTGGTCTTTCCGGTCGAGGCGCCGATAACGCCGGGCGGACACGGATCGGCTATCCTCGGCACGGCCGACATGGTCAATCTCACATACAACGCGTTCCCGTCCCTGCATGTGGCCCTGACGGTCTCGATCGGCATTGCGATGGCGCGGGAGTTCCGGTTCGCGGGCCGTCTTGTCCTTCTGGTCGCCGTTGCGGCGATCGCCGCCTCGACCGTGCTGACGAAACAGCACTTCGTCGCCGACGCGATTTCCGGCCTCGTGCTCGCTGTCGTCGCCATGGCCGTCATCTTCCCGATGGCCCGGCGCAAGGCGGCGTCACTTCCTGAATAGATGCTCCCGGAAATGACGGCACATGTCGGCGCGGATCTCGGGAACATGGTTGGTGCAGCAATGATCGCCATCCTCGAATGTGAGCATGGTTACATCCGGTGACCGTCCGGGCAGTTCGAGCTGTTCCTTCAGCCATGTTTTGTCGGTGGTCGCGACGACGCGGTCCCTGAGCCCGTGAGCGATGCGGACAGGGACCCGGATGCCATCGAGGACATCGGGCGTGTCGATGTAGTTTTGCGCGAGCACGGCGGTGATCTCGTCCTGCGTCTTGGCGCCCGTGATCTGGCACATCTTGCTCTTGATGAGGAACGGGACGCGGGCGAATGCCCTGGTGTTGATCGGCGCGCCGAGATCGTAGACCGCCTTGATGCGCCTGTCGCGCGGGGCGGCGAGCATGGACCACATGGAGCCGATCGAGAAGCCGACAGTGCCGACGCGTTCCGTGTCGATCGCCGGGTCGTCCGCGACGGCATCGATCATCGCGGAGACGATGCCGGGGAATTCGGGGGTCCACAGGACGCCGTCGAGCAGGAAGGCCTCTCCCTGGCCTGGGCCGTCGAAGCCGATGACCGCAAAGCCGGCATCGAGCAGGGCCAGTTCGGTCGCCAGGTGCTCCTCCTTGCAGTCGTCGAGGCCGTGGACGACGACGATCAGCGGCGCAGGCGCCCTTGCCTTCCGGGGCAAGTGCAGGTTGGCCGGAAAGGCATAGTTGTTCCACTCGACCAGAATGCGGCGAAAACGGTCGCCGAAAGCGAGCGTCTCGGCCTCGATGCAGTAGTCGCGGCTCGCCCGGTAGATCGAGGTCTTGTGGTTGTTGATCGGCAGAATGCCCCACTGGCCGAGATTGCACATGTAGGAAAGCCGGCGCAATTCGCGCACGGTCTGGTCCCGCCCGAGGCTGGAACGCCTGCGCTCGAACGCAGTGCTTTCGCTCTCCAGCATTGCCCTCGCAGCCTTCGGCCAGTCGTCGAGATTGCGGATGGAGCCGAGGAAGCCGAACAGGACATCGTCGCCGACGCCCGACGCCCGCCAGCGCCCCCAGAAAGGCTGCGTCAGTTTGCGCACGCTGACCACATGGGATATCGAACGCAGCGCCTTCAGAAAGAAGTGGTCGAAGGGCGTGTAGGCTTCGGTATCCGAAACGTTCTTCACTGAAACCTGCCTTCGTTAGCGGTATGGAAGCCCTCGAAGGCGGCCATGGATGATCCGGTCCGATGCGAGCCCGCGCCTAGCCGTGCGCCATCAGGCGGGCGGCGGCGTTGCGGGCGTGGTCGGCGACGTTGGGATCACGGGTGATCAAAGCGGCGACGATTGCGCCGTCGATCAGGAGATTGAGCTCGTGCGTCAGCCCCTCGGGGTCTTCGGGACGCGCCGTCCGCGCCAGTTCGGTGATCTTGTCGAGCACGATCTTCTTGTGCTTGAGGGTCAGCAGGCGAATGCGGTCATCCTCCTTGTCGTGCTCCCCGACCGCGTTGATGAAGGGGCAGCCGTAGAAGTTCTCCTCGGCGAACCACTTCTTCAGAACGTCGAAGATGTGCACCAGCTTGTCACTTGAGGTGCCGGGTAGAGCGTCGACCTCGAGCGAAAACCATTCGCGCCAGGTCGATCCTTCGCGTTCCAGCACGGCCTCGATCAGTCCTTCCTTGGAGCCGAAAGCCTTGTATAGCGTCGTCTTGGCTGTCCCGGCCGCAGCGACGATCGAGTCGACGCCGGTGGCGTTGATGCCATAGCGGCAAAATAGATCGCAGGCGGCCAGTAGCAGACGCTCGCGGGCGGCGCCGGGATACTGGGCGACATTGTCCGCAGGCGTTTGCGCGGTGGTGGCGGTCACGATGCTCTCGCAGATAAACAGAACGTTCATTCTTCCTTAGAGCGGGAGCGGGCGCATTTCAACGCGCTTGCGGCCGCGACCGGGTGTACTCCGGGTACACCGGGCGCGGACTTTTGTCGCTTTGACAGGCAGCGCCTCATCTTTGTGCAGCGCAAAATGTGTATCTCGCGCGGGGTTTCAGGAGAATCCCGAGCAGATACAGACCGTTATGTCCCCGGGCCGGAATTGGCACGCAACCTGCTTAATGGGAAACAGAACGGTATGTTGCATAAGGGGAATGCTGGTGAAGGGCGCTCATCTTGCTGTGGAGAATGTCAGCCACACCTACCGGCGCGGACGTGAGCAGGCGCTTTCGGAGATCAACCTGGAAGTGAAACCGGGCGAGGCGGTTGCGCTTGTCGGACGCTCGGGATGCGGCAAGTCCACGCTGCTTCACATCATGTCCGGGTTGATCGCGCCCACCGAAGGCAACATCTGGATCGACGGCAAGCGGGTGACCGAGCCGTCGCCACGCTGGGTCGTGATGTTCCAGCAGCCGTCGCTGTTTCCGTGGATGACGGTCGCACAGAATGTCGCGCTCGGCCTTCGCTTCTCCGGCCGCTCGTCGGAAATCGCGGAACGGGTTCCATCGCTCCTGAATCTCGTCGAGCTGTCCGATTTTGCCGACAGGAATGTCCAGGACCTGTCGGGCGGCCAGCAGCAGCGCGTCGCTCTGGCGCGTTCGCTGGCGCCACGGCCGGAGATCCTGTTCCTCGACGAACCCTTCTCGGCGCTCGACGCCTTCACCCGCGGCTCCCTGCAGCGTGACGTGCGCCGCATCGCCAAGGAAATGGAGATCACGCTCGTCCTCGTCACGCACGACCTGCCCGAGGCAGTCACCATGGCAGAGCGCGCCGTGGTGCTGTCCGCCAATCCGGGCCGGGTCCGCGAAATCGTGCCGATCGACCTGCAGAACCGCGACGACCTGCGAACGGCCGAATACGCCAAGGCGCGGGCGCATCTGACAAAGGCCTACGAGCGCGCCGCCGGCCGAGAACTCGATGCCCATTCCCAGGAAACCGCCGATCCGTTCGCCGCAGACGACGAGCCGGCCGCAGCCAAACCGATCCCCGCCGCGCGGTGATCGACCCGACACGAAAGCAGGAGAGGAACCTTCATGTGCCAGTACTGTAACGACCCCGGCCATCTCGCCGCCCTTGCGGACGAAGCGCCGAATTCCGGCGTGACGCGCCGCCAGACGCTCGACATGCTCGCCGCCGGCGGCCTCGCCGCGGCGTTCGCGACGATGCTCGGCGGCTTCCCGGCACCGGCAAAGGCTGCCGACGACGACGTGGTGCGGATCGGTTACCTGCCGATCACCGACGCGACGCCGCTGCTGGTCGCCCACGGCATGGGCTTCTTCAAGGACGAGGGGCTGGAAGCCGAGCAGCCGACGCTGATCCGCGGATGGTCGCCGCTGGTCGAGGCCTTCGCCGGCAACAAGTTCAACCTGGTGCATCTGCTGAAGCCGATCCCGGTGTGGATGCGCTACAACAACAAGTTCCCGGTCAAGATCATGGCCTGGGCGCACACGAACGGTTCCGGCCTTGTCGTCGGCAAGCATACAGACGTCACTGATTTCGCCGGGCTCGGCGGCAAGCAGATCGCGGTTCCGTTCTGGTACTCGATGCACAACATCCTGTTGCAGATGGCGCTGCGCAATGCCGGCCTGACGGCGGTGATCAAGGGCGAAGGCGAAGCGATCGCGGCCAACGAGGTCAATCTGCGCGTCATGGGCCCGCCGGAAATGCCGCCGGCGCTCGCCGCGGCCAAGATCGACGCCTACATCGTCGCCGAGCCGTTCAATGCGCTCGGCGAATTGAAGGCCGGCGCGCGCATGCTGCGGTTCACCGGCGACATGTGGAAGAACCACCCGTGCTGCGTCGTCTGCATGAACGAGGAGGTGACCACCGCCAAGCCCGAATGGACGCAGAAGGTGATGAACGCCATCGTGCGCGCCTCGGTCTATGCGTCGGAGAACAAGAAGGAGGTTGCCAAGCTTCTGTCCAAGGACGGTGGGGGCTACCTGCCGGTGCCGTCCGAAGTGGTCGAGCGGGCGATGCTCAACTACGGCGACGATCCGGCCTACACGAAGTCGGGCGCGCTGCAGCATGCCGACTGGGGCAATGGCCGCATCGACTTCCAGCCATGGCCCTATCCGTCGGCGACGAAGCTGATCGTCGAGGCGATGAACAAGACGGTCGTCTCCGGCGACACGACGTTCCTGGACGGTCTCGATCCCGCCTTTGTCGCTGACGATCTGGTCAACTACTCCTTCGTCAAGGCGGCGCTGGAGAAGTATCCTGACTGGAAGAAGGATCCGAGCGTCAGCCCGGAGGATCCGTTCACGCGCGAAGAGGTCATCGCCCTGTGAGCGCCGACGCGATCATCGATGGCGGCGAGGTCGAGGCACGCGCCGAATACCGGGCCGACCGAGTAAGGACCGCACAGAGCGCCGGTTTCGCGCTGCTCGGTATGGCGCTGCTACTCGCGCTTTGGTGGATCGGCGGACTGCTGGTGGCCGGCAATCCCAACACGGCGGCCTTCGCCGAGTTCGCCCCCGCGCCCGCGCTGGAACGCCTCTACGAGATGGTCACGAGCGGAGAGGCGGTCGACATGGCGGTACCCAGCCTCGAAAGGGTGCTTGGCGGGCTCGCGGTCGCGATCGGCCTGGGCGTGCCGGTCGGCATCCTGATCGGCCGGGTCAACGCGCTGCGCGAGATGACGAACATCCCGTTCCAGTTCCTGCGCATGATCTCGCCGCTGTCGTGGATGCCGATCGCCGTGATGGCGTTCTCGACCTGGGACGGCGCGATCGTCTTTCTGATCGCGATTGCCGCAGTGTGGCCGGTGCTGTTTTCGACAGCGGCCGGTCTGCGCCGGGTCGATCCGTCATGGTTCAAGGTGGCCCGCAACCTGGGCGCCCGGCCTTGGCACATGCTGTTCGTCATCATCCTGCCGGCGATCAGCCAGGACATCTTCACAGGCATCCGTCTGGCGCTTGGCGTCGCCTGGATCGTGCTGGTTCCGGCCGAGTATCTCGGCGTTACCTCGGGCCTCGGCTACTCGATCAACGATTCCCGCGACACGCTCGAATACGACCGCCTCGCCGCAACGGTGCTGATCATCGGCATCATCGGCTTCCTGCTCGATTTCGCCTGCCAGCGGGCGATCTCGAAACTCAGCTGGCACCGCGAAGACTGACGCGGCCGCCATCAACGCAATCGTCACGGACAAAGAGGAGAATCCATATGTCCAGCCAACCCGCAACCGCCCTGACCGGCTGCCTTGCGCCGATCGACAAGACCGGCCTCGACGACCTGATCGAAAAGGGCAAGCAGAACCCGAAAGCCGTCAAGACGCTCAAGTGCAAGACGGTGGCCGAAGGCCGGTTCCGCCATGCCAACTATATCCGCGATCTCGCGCCCTACATCGTCGACGAACCGCCGGGGCTGCTCGGCGACGACACCGCGCCGAACCCGTCGGAAGCATCGCTGGCCGCGCTCGGCTCCTGCATCGCCGTCGGCCTGCACGCCAACGCCGTCCACCGGGGCATTACGATCAACTCGCTGGAAGTCGAGCTTGAGGGCGATCTCAATATCACCGCCGTCTGGGGTACGGGCGACGTCAGCGAGAAACCGGTCGGGTTCACCGATGTGCGCATCAATGTGCACATGGACGCCGACGCGCCGCAGGAGACCATCGACGAACTGATCGCCCACGTCTGCCAGTGGTCGCCGGTGTTCAACACCTTCTCGCGGCCGGTGAACATGGTCGCCGTGTCCGCCTGAAGCCTTCGGCCCGCCCTGTCGAGGGGCGGGCCGTCCACGCCTGCGGTCAGCAAAAGGAACGATGAGATGAATGTTCAGCTACAGCCCAAATCGGATGCGATCGAACTGGCCGGCAACGAGGCGGCTTCCCTGATCGAGGCGGTGACGCAGATCGCCACGCGGGACCTCGCTCCGCTGGTCTTCGACATCGACCAGAAGGGCGTCTACCCGGAAGAGGTGATCAGGTCGCTTGGCGCAGCAGGCGCCTATGCCAGCCACGCGCCGATGTCGGATGGCGGGGACTTCGATCTGGAAAGCTCGATCCGCGCCATGACGGCCGTCGGCGAACAGTGCCTGTCGACCGCCTTTTGCATGTGGTGCCAGGACGCGCTCGGCTGGTACATCGCGACCAGCGACAACGCCGCGCTGAAAGCCGAACTGGGTCCGAAGGTCGCGTCCGGCGAGATTCTCGGCGGCACCGGCCTGTCCAATCCGATGAAGACGCTGTTCGGCATCGAGGGCCTGAAACTCAAGGGCAAGCGCGTCGATGGCGGCTTCGAGATTTCGGGCGTGCTCCCGTGGGTCTCCAATCTCGGCGACGACCACTATTTCGGGGCGATCTTCTCGCTGCCCGAGGAAGACAACCGCATGGTGATGGTGGTGGTGGACTGCGCCAATGAAGGCGTCAAGCTGATGCAGAACGCCGAATTCACCGCGCTCGACGGCACCCGCACCTTCGGCCTGCAGTTCCGCAACGCCTTCGTGCCGGAGAGCCGCGTGCTGGCCGATCCGATCGACGCCTACATTCCGCGCATTCGCGCAGGCTTCATCCTGCTGCAGGCCGGCATGGCGTTCGGGATGATCCGCTCCTGCATCGCCCTGATGGAGCAGGCCGGGCAGTCGCTGTCGCATGTCAACTGCTTCCTGCCCGACCAGCCCGACGATTTCCGCGCCCGGCTCGAGGCAATGGAGAAGGAAGTCTACGAACTGGCGAAGACGCCCTTCGATCCGTCGAAGGATTACTTCATCCGCGTCCTCAAGGCCCGCCTCGCCGCCGGCGACGCATCCGTAGCGGCCGCGCACAACGCCATGCTGCATTGCGGCGCGCGCGGCTATGTCAGGCAGGGCGCGGCGCAACGGCGTCTGCGCGAAGCCTACTTCATCGCCATCGTGACGCCTGCCACCAAGCAGCTACGCAAGATGCTCGCCGATTTCGGCGCGGCCTGAACGGCTCTATCCCCCCTGGTCCGAACAGAAGGAGTTCGCACATGACCGAGTCTACGCTGATATCCCCGCAGGAACTCGCCAGCCTGATGAAGGCGGAAGAATGCGTCCTCATCGACACCCGCAACGGCGAGAGTTACGCCGCGGGCCACCTGCCGGGCGCGGTCAACATGCACGACATCTTCACCTATCTTGCCACCTCGTCCTCTGAGGGCATGCACGAGCTGACGGAGAAATTCGCCAGCGAGTTCGGCGCAACCGGACTCTCGGGCGCGGAGACGGCCGTCATCTACGAGCAGTCGATGAATTCCGGATTCGGCCAGTCGTGCCGCGGTTTCTTCCTCCTGAAGTTCCTCGGTTATCCGAAGGTCAGGGTGTTGCATGGCGGCTACGAGGCCTGGGTCGCCGAGGGGCTCGACGTCTCCGCCGATCCGGTCGCGCCGGAACCGAAAACCTTCCCGGTTACCGACACGGGACACGCCCTGATGCTCGACGTCACCGACGTGAAGGAGGCGCTTGAAGATGAAAACATCGTCATGCTCGACGTGCGTGACGTCGATGAGTGGATCGCCGATTCCTCTTCGCCCTACGGCAAGGATTTCTGCCCGCGCAAGGGCCGCCTTCCGGGCGCGAAATGGATCGAGTGGTATCGGATGATGAAGCCGTCGGCGGAAGGGCCGATGTTCAAGTCGAAAGACGAGATCCTGGCCGAATGCGCCACTGTCGGCATCACGGAGAAGACGCCGGTCTATCTCTACTGCTTCAAGGGCGCGCGCGCCTCGAACACCTTCCTCGCGCTGAAAGAGGCGGGAATCGAGGACGTGCGCATCTATTTCGGCTCGTGGAACGAGTGGTCGCGCGATCCGTCGCTTCCGATCGAGGAAGGCCTCCCGTTCTGACGACCCATCGGCCGGGGCGGTCATACCGCCCCGGCGCAACCGACGCGGACAGATCATGACCGATCCAATCATCATCGTGGGCGCCGGACAAACCGGAATCAAGGCGGCGGAAACGCTGCGCACGAATGGCTACGACAGCGATCTCATGCTGATCGGCGAGGAGAAGTGGCCGCCCTATCAGCGCCCGCCGTTGTCGAAGGCCTATCTGAAGGGCGAACTCGCAGAGGATCGACTGTTCCTGAAGGCGCCCGACTACTACGAGAAATCGAATATCCGGCTCCTGACCGGAACCTGCGTCACCAGCATCGACCCGGCCGGGAAACGGCTGGCCCTCGACAACGAGAAGACACTTTCGTATTCGAAGCTGCTGCTGGCGACTGGCACGAGGGCGCGCACGCTGCCGCTTGCCTGCGCGGAGCTTGCCGGCGTCTTCACCTTGCGCGGCATCGACGACATTGCCCGTATCGCCCGTGCGCTGGAACGCGCCGAAGCTGTGGCGATCATCGGAGGCGGCTATGTCGGCATGGAATTCGCCGCCGTCGCGCGTGAGATGGGAAAGCAGGTCGCCGTCATCGAGACGCAAGACCGCATCCTCAAGCGTTCCGTGGCACCGCAGATCTCCGAATTCTTCCAAGATCTACATCGGGAACGGGGCGTGCGCGTTGTGCTCGGGCAGGGGGTCGAACGGATCGCCGGATCGGGCCGCGCGGAAGGCGTTGTGCTTTCCTCCGGCAAAACCGTTCCGGCCGACATCGTGCTCGTCGCGGCCGGCGCTATACCCGTCACGGAGCTCGCGGCCGGGGCTGGGCTTGACGTCGACCGCGGCATCGTGGTCGACGAGGCCTGCCGCAGCAGTGTGCCCGACATTTTCGCCGCTGGGGACTGCACGGTGTTTCCGTCGCGCCGCTACGGCCGGCGAATCGGGCTCGAAAGCGTTCAGAACGCCTCCGATCAGGGCAAGGCAGCTGCGCTTTCGATGCTGGGGCAGGACGTCGCCTACGATCCCGTGCCGTGGTTCTGGTCCGACCAGTATGACGTCAAGCTGCAGATCGCAGGTCTTGCGCAGGGCTATGACCGCACCGAACTGATCGGCGATCCGAGCGAGGGGCGTTTCGCGCTTCGCTATTTCGACGGCGACACGCTGTTCGCCGTCGACGCCGTCAATGATCCTCGCTCGCACATGATGGCCCGCAAGGAACTCGCCGCTCAAGGCGAGGCGATGGCCGTATGACGGGGCCAATTTCCATAACCAACTTTCAACCGCGAAAGGAGAATGCAGATGAACGTGGTTAGCACAACACCGGCGATACTGATGTCGAAGGTCGAAATGACCGAGCTGATC
>JBAQHA010000101.1:0-1873 GCA_049288075.1 Oricola sp. | reverse complement strand
TCAGACGGTTGAGGGTTTCGCGCGGCAGGACGGGACCGTCGTTCGCCACGATCAGTTGACCGTCTCCCGTCAGGGTCACGTAGACGGGAGCACTTTTGTCCCCATGGCGAAGAGCGTTCTCGATCAGGTTCCGGCACAGGATGGCGAAGGCGTCGGGGTCGATGTCCGACATGACGCACGTGTCCGGCAGGTTCATCGCAATCCGACCTGGCGCGCCAGAGCGCCCGATATCATCGACTACGACACGCGCGACGGCCCTCAGATCCGCACTTTGGTCTGTCCGCAGTCGCCCGCCTTCCGCCCGCGCGAGTTGCATGAGTCGCTCCGAGAGGCGGGTCAGGCGCTTGAGCGTCGCCTCGATCTCTGCGGCACGCGCTCCAATGGCAGGGTCCTTGGTCTCCGACCTGAGCCTTTGCGCCTGAGCGATCGCGCCCGCCAGCGGCGTTCGCAACTCGTGTGCGGCGTTCGCGGCAAAGCTGCGTTCGGCCTCGAATGCCTCGCGTAGCCTGGCCAGAAGGCCGTTGAGCGTTGCAGCCAGCGGACCGATTTCCGTCGGCAGATCGCTCGCAGGAACTTCCGACAGGTCGCGGGCACCGCGCGCCTCGAGCCGCCCGCGGAACCGGCGCAGAGGATCGAGGCTAAAGCGGACTGCGAGGACAATCGCGGCCAGCGCGATGGGCAGTACGATCAGCAGTGGTAGGCCGAGGCCCATCTGGATTTTCCGCGCGACGGACGCGCGATGTGCGAGTGGCTCGGCCACGGTGATTCGGATCGTCCCCTGCAGGGCCGCGTCGTTGTAGAGTCGATGGGTCGCGGTCTGGCGGAAGCCAGGCGAATCGTAGGGCGGGAACACCGCGGGGTCGGCCGCATGGGATTGCAGCAGGATGCGCCCCTCGGCATCGCGGACGAGGTAGGTGAAGAACTCGTCGTACTCCCGGATCGGTGCGAGCCTTTGCGTCACGCCCTCATCTTCGCGGCCGACGATGTCTGTCACAGCCAGCGGCATGATGCGTTCTGCTGTCTCGCGCAAGGCGCTGTCGAAGACCTCGTCCATCTCGCTCCGGACGATCACTGCCGTCACCGTTGCGGCCAGTAGCCAGAGGATCGTCAGCACGAGGCCGATCGACAAACCCAGCCGCGCCTGGAGACTGTGTGGCATTCTCATGGTCTGCCGAGCCGATAGCCAAGACCGCGTTCGGTCTCGATCACCCCGGCTCCGAGTTTCTTGCGCAGCCGGCTCACATGCACCTCGATGGTATTGCTCTCCACTTCGGCGTCGAAGGCATAGAGCTTCTCTTCGAGTTGCGCCTTCGACAGGAGTTGACCGGGCCGTGAGAGGAAGGCTTCGAACAAGGCCCATTCGCGCGCGGTCAGTTGCACCGGCTTGCCGTCACGATGGATGCTTCGCGATGAGAGATCGATGTCGAGCGAGCCGTGTGTGATGATAGGATTTGGATTGCCGGTATAGCGTCGCGCCACCGAGCCGATCCGGGCCGACAATTCCGCAAGGTCGAATGGCTTCACGAGATAGTCGTCCGCGCCCGCGTTCAATCCTTCTATCCGGTCGGACACCTGATCGAGCGCGGTCAGGATGATGACCGGCGTGACATCCCCTCGGGCGCGTAATGCCTTGAGAAAGCCGATGCCGCGGCCATCAGGCAACATCAGGTCGAGCAGGACCAGATCGTAGGCCGCCCCGGTCATCGAATCCCTTGCCGCATCCAGGCGCGTGACCCAGTCCACGGACTGGCCGTCCGCCGCGATCTGGTCCCGCACCGCCGCGCCCAGAACGGCATCGTCCTCGATCAACAGGATGCGCATCGCGATCTCCGTTCCTTTTCCCGACGATCCTTCTTCACAGATCTACCTGACC
>JBAQHA010000100.1:0-1843 GCA_049288075.1 Oricola sp. | reverse complement strand
ACGCACGACCAGATCGAAGCGATGACGATGGCCGATCGAATTGTCGTGATGCAGAAAGGCGACATCGAGCAGGTCGGGGCGCCGTTGGAGCTTTACGATACGCCCGCGAACTTGTTCGTGGCAGGGTTCATAGGCTCGCCCGCGATGAACTTTCTAGAAGCCGAACTGCGTGGCGGTGACGTGCCCTATATCGAACTGGAATCCGCCGTCATTCCTTTACCGACCGCCCCAGCATCCCATATCGGAAAGCGGGTAATTGCAGGAATCCGGCCTGAGCACCTGGCATTGCTCGACAATGGCATTCCGGCGACGGTCACGGTGGTGGAGCCAACCGGTTCCGAACTCCACGTATTTGCGACGGTTTCAGGTGTTCAGGTCACCGCGGTCTTCCGCGATCGCCATGAGCTTCGGCCCGGAGACGAAATCCGTCTGGGCGCCGCCTCTGGCGCGGTTCACCTTTTCGACATCGATAACGGGATGAGGTTGTAGTCGCAGATCACGCGCCTTGCTTAGTCGGAACAATGAAATGGCATCATATTTTACATGGGACCATTTTCGGGGCCACCCATGTGAGTTCAGACGACCGCTTCCGGTCAAAAACGGTCGGTTTTGTGGTCGGCGTCCATGAGACCGCTTTGGGGCGGAGGCTGTGTGAGAACTCGGCGCAGCTGAACGCTCATGTTGTATTGTGATGGCACGCGTCGGGTCCGTTTACCCCGTTATCGCTTTGAGGGTCGCGGCAACGCCGGCGACGGCGATGGCGCGCTTAAGATTGTAGGCCAGAATCGCCAAGCTGGCTTCGGTGGCGACGTTCTTTAGCCCGCGCGTTCGGAAGTGGGTGGCGCCCATCCACCCTTTTATAGTGCCAAAGACGTGCTCGACCGTACATCGGCGGACCGCCATCGCATCCGGCATCGCTTCGAACCGGCTCTCCATCTCGTCGAGCACCGCTTCGTGCTCCCACCGCCGGATGCGCTTCTCTTTGCCGGCCGTGCATAGAGAGCGGGATGGGCAGGCACCGCAGGCCTTCTGGTTGAAGTACACGCTGATGAGCTTGCCGCCTTGCACCCTTGCAAAGCGCTTCTGGAGCTGCTCGCCTGCAGGGCAGCGGTAGGTGTCGGTCTCAGGCTCATGTACGAACATGCCCTTGCCCCAAAAGCCACGCGCCTGAGCCGGTGATGTATTCGGTTTGGGCACCATCGGGATAATGCCAGCTTCAGCACAGGAGCGGATCTGCTCTCCCTCATAATATCCACGATCGGCAAGGGCGATCATCTCGGCAGCACCGATCTCGGCCTGTGCAGCCTTGGCCATCTCCAGCAGGTGCGAGCGGTCATGGCCCCGGTTCGTCACCGCATTGGCGACGACGATATGGTGCTTGGTATCGACGGCCGCCTGCACATTGTAACCAACGACGCCGCGATGGTCGCTTCCGGTCGCCATGGCGCGGGCATCCGGATCAGTGAGAGAGATCTGCTCGTCGGGCGCAGCTTGCAGCTGCCGGCCAACCTCCTCGAGCTCGCCAAGCCGGCCACGCAGCGACGCCAGTTGCTCGGTCAGGTGCTCGATGCGCGGCGTAGCCGGGCCGGTCTCTGCACTGTCGGCTTCCTCAAGCTCGGCCAGATAGCGCGCGATGCTTTCTTCGGCATGTGCTTTGCGGCGCACCAGCTTGCCCTCGGTGTAGTTCTTCTCGTGCGTGTTCACCGCGCGCAAGCGTGACCCGTCGATGGCAACCATGCCGCCGCCGACCAGGCCAAGAGCGCGGCAGATGGCAACAAAGCGCTGACACGCGATCTGGATCGCACTGGCATTGCCATGGCGGAAGTCGGCGATGGTCTTGAAG
>JBAQHA010000099.1:0-3644 GCA_049288075.1 Oricola sp. | reverse complement strand
GTCGAGATAGGTCATCGCATTGTGCTTGTCGGCGATGTCGCAGATCTCGGCGATCGGCGCGATGTCGCCGTCCATCGAATAGACGCTCTCGAAGGCGACCAGCTTCGGCGCCGCCGGATCGTCCTGGTTCATCAGCCGGTCGAGGTCGCGCCAGTCATTGTGTTTGAACAGCCGCTTCTCGCAGCGGGCGTGGCGAATGCCCTCGATCATCGAGGCGTGGTTCAACGCGTCCGAATAGACGATGATGCCGGGGATCTTCGACAGAAGCGTGCCGAGCGCCGCCCAGTTGGAGACGTATCCGGACGTGAAGATCAGCGCCGCTTCCTTGCCGTGCAGGTCGGCGAGCTCGTTCTCCAGCATGACGTGGTAATGGTTGGTGCCGGAGATGTTGCGCGTGCCGCCCGCCCCGGTGCCGCACTTGTCGATCGCCTCGTGCATGGCGGCGACGACCTGGTCGTTCTGGCCCATACCGAGATAGTCGTTCGAGCACCAGACCGTCACCTCCTGGGTGGAACCATCCGCCCGGTGGCGCGTCGCGCGCGGAAACGCCCCGGCATGACGCTCCAGATCCGCAAACACCCGGTAATTGCCCGCATCATGCAGGGATGAAAGTCGGTCGGCGAAGAATTCGTCGAAATGCATAGCGATTTTCCTATGTGTCTCGCCAACATGCGGTAGCGCCGCCCATGCGTCAACCGCCTTTTTATTGTGCAATGCACCCTTTGTGCACGACTACGGCGAACCAGTAAACAACGCAAGATTACAGTTTACTGACCGAATTTCCCAGCCCCGTTCGCCAAGGCGATGAATCGGTTCTTCTAACGTCCGCAATCAAGCCGCCGGCGCATAGCGCACGAAAGCGAAACGCCGGGAGCCGGGTTCCCAGCACGGCACGTTGATAGAGCCCTGCCCGCCGAACAACGCCAGCAGGACGCGCGGTGTGCCACCCGCCGCCGGCATCATCCGCAGCCCGACATGGCGATCGCGCGGATGGCCGTCGACGCCGTTCTCATAGGCCAGGTAAAGGATGTGCCTTCCGTCGGGCGACGGATGCGGGAACCAGTTTACCCGCTCGTCGTCGGTCATCTGTTCCGGCGTGCCGCCGTCGGCGCGCATTCGCCACAATTGCATTCGGCCACCGCGCTGTCCGTTGAACCAGATCCACTCGCCGTCGGGCGTATAGTCCGGCCCGTCGCAATGCTCGAAACCTTCCGTCAGGCGGGTTTCAGCACCGCCGCCGGCCAGGCAGACATGGATATCGAACCCGGCGTCGCGTTTTCCGACATAGGCGAGCATCCTGCCGTCGGGCGACCAGCCATGCCAGTAGGACGGCACATGTGCCGTGATCCGGCTTGGCGCGCCACCGCGCGCCGGCAGCGTGTAGATGCAGCTTTTTCCTTCCTCCGTGGAATCGCTGATAACCAGCGTCTTTCCGTCCGGGGAAATGCCGTGATCGTTGTTGAGCCTGACCGCGAAACCGGTATCGATCGGAGCCAGTTCGGGCGGCCCGTCGAGCGCGACGCGAAAGAGCCGCCCGTCGCCATTGACGATCAGCGCGCCTCCGTCCGGCGTCCAGTTCGGCGCCTCGATCAACCGGTCCGTTGTCAGGACCGGTTGCACCGACTCGTCCGCCAGGTCGAAGATGCAGAGCTCGCTCCTCATGTCCCTTCCGGCCGGTAGGAGAAATGCGAGAAGCGGGCTTCCCTGCCCTGCCCCGTCATGTCCATCGCGAACATGCCGACGAAGGCGCCGGTGAACGATCCGTGCCCGCCGCGTCCGCCCTCGTCCGAGATGAGAGCAGCGTTCAGCTTCGGGCCGATCGCCTGCCACTCGCCGCCCGGCCGCCGCCATGCGAACTGCTGCAGCGCGTGGTCGACCTCTACTCGCATCTGGATCGGGCCGTCCGGGCACGGGATGGGCTTGTCGAGCGCAAACGACATGTTGCCGTCCGGGAAATCGCCGAGGCACGAGATGATAGTCAGCGAGCGTCCCTGCCCCGGCTCGTCGGTGACCAGCAGCATATGGAACTTGAAGCGGTTGTAGTAGGTCGCGAGCCCGGCGGTCTGCTGGTAGGTTTCCGGCTCGAACTCGACTTCCGTCTCCGCCGTGTAGACGAAATGCTCCTGTCGCCGCGCGACAAGGGCCTGCTCGAACCAGCTTCCCATGCTCTGGCGGCCGAACAGGCTGAGGGAACCGTTGTTCACCCGGAACAGCCGGGCGGTCTCCGGCGAGCGAAGCCACTGGAATTCCGGCGGCAGTTCGCCGCCTGTGAAGTCGGTGTGACTGGCGACCGGCGGGTTTCGCTCCACATCGGCGAGGCCGGGAAGCTCCGGCCGCGCCAACATCCCGCCGCCTTCGAGATAGAGCCAGTCGTCCTCGCCCCAGACGACGCGCTCGATGCCTGTCTCGCGTCCGAGCGGGCAGAATCGCCCTGAGCCGTCGGGCCCGGGGATCGGCCGGCCCATCAGGAATGTGTGGTAAAATTGTCCGTCATGGGTCTCGACATACTGGCCGTGCCCGGTCTTCTGGATCGGATGGCCGGGCGCATCCGCCGCGCACATCAGGTACTTGTTCGGATGATCCTCGTAGGGCCCCCAGATCGACCGCGAGCGCGCCATGGTCACCGCGTGATCGTAGACCGTGCCGCCCTCGGCCGTCGTGAGATAGTACCAGCCGTTTCGCTTGAAGATATGCGGCGCCTCGGTCAGCCCGCGGGGCGTGCCGGCATAGATGTTCCTGACCGGCCCGAAGAGCCCATTTTCGGGCGACCATTCCTGAAGAAGAATGCCGTCGAACGACGCATGCTTCGGATTCCCGCCGGTGCCCTTGCCCCGGTAGTTCCACTGCATGTTCATGAAATACTTGCGCCCGTCGTCGTCGTGGAAAAGCGACGGGTCGAAGCCCGACGAATTGACGAACCATGGATCGGACCATTCTCCGTCGATCGTCTGGCAGGTCGTTATGTAGTTCGGCGCGTCCTTGAAGTTGCCGTCGTAGCGCTTCACGTCCGTGTAGACCAGCCAGAACCTGCCGTCGGCGTGCGACAGGCACGGCGCCCAGATGCCGCAACTGTCCGGGTTGCCGCGCATGTCGAGCAGCGCCTTGCGGTTCAGCGGCCGCGCCACCAGCGTCCAGTTCACCAGGTCGCGCGAATGGAATATCTGCACGCCCGGATACCACTCGAAGGTCGAGGTGGCGATGTAGTAGTCCTCGCCGACGCGGCAGATGGACGGGTCCGGATTGAAGCCCGGCAGGATCGGGTTCCGGATCATCGCTGTGCCGCTCCCTTGGGCGTTTCAGACGAGCGCGCCCACAGGTTGATGTTCTCCTCGTCGGCATATTTGTCGATCTCGGCGAGTTCGTCCGCCGTGAAGTCGAGATTGTTCACCGCGCCGACGCAATCGATCACCTGGCCCGGCCGCGACGCACCGATCAGGGCAGTCGTGATGCCGCCATCGCGCAACACCCAGGCCAGCGCCATCTGCGCCAGAGACTGACCGCGGCGCGACGCGATGTCGTTCAGCTTGTTGATGTGGGCGATCGCCTGGTCGTTGAGGAATTCCTTCTTCAGGGATTTGCCCTGCGCGGCGCGGCTGTCTTCCGGAATGCCCTTCAGATACTTGCTGGTCAGCATGCCTTGCGCC
>JBAQHA010000098.1:0-3800 GCA_049288075.1 Oricola sp. | reverse complement strand
CGTCAGGTCGATCGACCCCTCGAACAGCACCGTGCCGGAATCCGGCCGCGTCTTGCCGGTGATGATGTCCATCATAGTCGTCTTGCCGGCGCCGTTCGGGCCGATGATGGCGCGCATCTCGCCGTGTTCGACCGTCAGCGACAATTCGTTGATCGCCCTGAAGCCGTCGAACGAGACGGACACCCCGTCGAGATAGAGCAGCGTCTTGGTGAGCCTGTCGTTCATTCCGCCGCCTCCGTGCCCGGCTGCAGGGTTTCCTCGATGCGGTCGGCCTCGCGCGAGGTCCGCAGCCGCGCCACCCCCGCGACGAACAGCCCGACGATCCCCTTCGGAAGGAACAGCGTCGTCGCCACGAACAGCGCGCCGAGCGCGAACAGCCAGAACTCGGGAAATGCCGCGGTGAAGTAGCTTTTGCCGCCGTTGACGGCGATCGCGCCGAGGATCGGCCCGACCAGCGTTCCGCGCCCGCCCACCGCGGTCCAGATGACGACCTCGATGGAGTTGGCCGGCGCGAATTCGCCCGGATTGATGATGCCGACCTGCGGCACGTAGAGCGCCCCGGCGACGCCCGCCATCATCGCCGAGACGACGAAGGCGAACAGCTTGATGTGCTCGACCCGGTAGCCGATGAAGCGCGTCCGGCTCTCAGCGTCGCGGACGCAGACCAGCACCTTGCCGTAGCGCGAATTGACGATGGCCGAGCAGAGCACGAAGGCGAGCGCCAGCGCGATGCCCGTCGCCGCGAACAGCGACGCCCGCGTCTCCTGCGCCTGCACCGAATGGCCGAGGATGTCCTTGAAGTCGGTCAGGCCGTTATTGCCGCCGAAACCCATCTCGTTGCGGAAGAAGGCGAGCAGCAGCGCATAGGTCAGCGCCTGCGTGATGATCGACAGATAGACGCCGGAGACGCGGCTGCGGAAGGCGAACCAGCCGAACACGAAGGCGAGCGCGCCGGGCACGAGGAGGATCATCAGCGCGGCGAACCAGAATTGGTCGAAGCCGTACCAGTACCAGGGCAGTTCCTTCCAGTTCAGGAACACCATGAAATCGGGCAACTCCGGATTGCCGTAGACGCCGCGCGCGCCGATCTGGCGCATCAGGTACATGCCCATCGCGTAGCCGCCGAGCGCGAAGAACGCGCCGTGGCCGAGCGAGAGGATGCCGCAATAGCCCCAGACGAGGTCGAGCGCGAGCGCCAGCAGCGCATAGGTCAGATACTTGCCGAACAGGCTCATCAGGTGCGTCGGCACATGCAGCGGGTTCGACGCCGGCAGGAACAGGTTCGACAGCGGCACCAGCACCGCGACGGCGACGATGATCAGCGCGACGAGGATCGCCTTGCGGTCGAGCGCCCGGAACAGGAAACCGCTGATCATGCCTCCACCGACCTTCCCTTGAGCGCGAACAGGCCGCGCGGTCGCTTCTGGATGAACAGGATGATCAGGACGAGGATGAATATCTTCGCCAGCACCGCGCCCGCATAGGGCTCGAGGAACTTGTTGGCGACGCCGAGCGTCAGCGCGCCGACCAGCGTGCCCCACAGGTTGCCGACGCCGCCGAAGACCACGACCATGAAGGAGTCGATGATGTAGCCCTGGCCGAGATTCGGCGACACGTTGTCGATCTGGCTGAGCGCCACGCCGGCGATGCCGGCAATGCCCGAGCCGAGCGCGAAGGTGAAGGCGTCGACCCAGGGCGTCGCGATCCCCATCGACGAGGCCATGGGACGGTTCTGCGTCACCGCGCGCATCTGCAGGCCGAAACGCGTGCGCTTGAGCACGATCAGCAGGATCGCGAAGACGACGCCGGAAAAGACGACGATCCACAGCCGGTTGGTGGTGATCAGCAATTCGCCGATCTCGAAGGACCCGGACATCCAGGACGGATTGCCGACCTCGCGGTTGGTCGGCCCGAAGATCGTGCGCACCGCCTGCTGCAGGATCAGCGACACGCCCCAGGTGGCCAGCAGCGTTTCGAGCGGCCGTCCGTAGAGATAGCGGATGATGCCGCGCTCCATCACCAGCCCGGCGGCGCCGGAGACGAGGAAGGCGAGCGGCAACGCGATGGCGAGCGAGTAGTCGAAGGCCCAGGGCGCCGAGGTGCGGATGAATTCCTGCACCACGAAGGTCGTGTAGGCGCCGAGCATCACCATCTCGCCATGCGCCATGTTGATGACGCCCATCACGCCGAAGGTGATCGCCAGCCCGATCGCCGCCAGCAGCAGCACCGAGCCGAGCGAGATGCCGTAGAGGATGTTCTGGCCGGCGGACCAGAACATCATCGATTCCTCGATCGCGGCGATCGCCGCCTTGCCCGCGTCGCGGATCGCCTCGCTCTCCGCATTGGCGGAGACGGTCGTCAGGAATGGCAGGACGTCGCGCCCGCCCCGCTCCCGGAGCATGGCGATGGCGTCCAGCTTGTCGGCTTCCGGCAGGTCGGACTGCAGCACGGCGGCGGCGCGCGCTTCCCTGAAGGCGGTTTTCACGTTCGTGTCGGTCTCGGCGGCGATCGCCGCGTCCAGCGCCTCGATGGAGGCCGGGTCCGGCCGCGAGAACATGGTTTCGGCGGCCGAGAGGCGCACCGCCGGGTTTTTGGCGTGCAGCGTCAGGCCGGAAACGGCGTCGGCGATCTTGCGCCTGAGCGAATTCTTGATCTTGACCTTGCGCAACCCGGCGGCCGGTACGGCGCCTTGCGCTTCGAGCGTGACGGGATCGAGCAGATCGACCGCGGCGCCGCTGCCCCGGGTCACGAAGACGAACTGGTCGGCCTCGCGGACCTGCAGGGTGCCGTCGGCCAGCGAATTCAGGACCGGCACGGCGGCCGGATCGCCCAGCGTCACGAGTTCGGCGATGACGGCCTCGGTGTCGTTGAAGCTCTTGGCCGCGGCGAATTTCGCGATCACGCCGCGCAGTTCCGCTTCGTCGGCATGCGCCGGACCGGCGACGGTCAGCAGGAGGGCCAGGAGACCTGAAAGGAAGGAAATCAGCCGCATCGAATAGGGCTCGCCTCGAAAAGAGTGCCGAGTGGAAGGGGAAGCCGGTTGCCCGGCTTCCCTGCTGGCGAGGGGTCTTAGGAGGATGATCCCAGGCAAGTCTTGGTTTCGGTGTTGTAGTTGCCGCACTTCAGGGTGACCCAGTCGGCTTCGAGCGGCTTGGATTCCGGCAGGAAGTCCGACCATGCGTCGCCCGGAACGAGGTCGTCGGTCTTGGAGACAATCTCGAACTGGCCGTCGTCCTGGATCTCGCCGATCAGCACCGGCTTGGTGATGTGGTGGTTCGGCAGCATGACGGAAGTGCCGCCGGTCAGGTTCGGCGCCTCGATGCCCGGAAGAGCGTCGATGACGGCGGCGGCGTCGATCGTGCCGGCCTTTTCGACCGCCTTAACCCACATGTTGAAGCCGATATAGTGGGCTTCCATCGGGTCGTTGGTCACGCGGTTTTCGCCCATGCGCGCCTTCCATGCCTTGATGAACTCGGCGTTTGCCGGATCGTCGACGGACTGGAAATAGTTCCAGGCGGCGAGATGGCCGACCAGCGGAGCGGTGTCGAGACCGGCGAGTTCCTCTTCGCCGACCGAGAAGGCGACGACCGGGATGTCCTCGGCCTTGATGCCCTGGTTGCCCAGTTCCTTGTAGAACGGCACGTTGGCGTCGCCGTTGATGGTGGAGACCACGGCGGTCTTCTTGCCGGCCGAGCCGAAGGCCTTGATGTCGGAGACGATCGTCTGCCAGTCGGAATGACCGAACGGCGTGTAGTTGATCATGATGTCTTCGGGCGCCACGCCCTTGGCCTGCAGATAGG
>JBAQHA010000097.1:0-13455 GCA_049288075.1 Oricola sp. | reverse complement strand
GATGACGGTCAGGCGGCCGTTCATGACCATGATGGAGACGATCGGCGCGGCCGTGCGGTCATAGGGTCCGGTCAATGGCTGCGTCAGGGATTTGCTGCGCAGTTCGACGGCGGCTGGGGTCATCTCGGTTCTCCCAAGGCGCATCGGGTGTGAAGATATGGGGAACCGACGAAAGGCCGGGCGATGAGCCCGGCCGGATCATGGCAGGTGGCACCGCCTATTTCAGGTGTTCCTTGACGTCGCCATAGGCTTTCTGAACCTTGCCCTTGGCCTTGTCGATCTTGCCTTCGGCCTGCATCTTCCTGCTGCCGGTTGCCTTGCCGACTGCATCCTTCACGGCGCCCTTCGCCTGGTTGGCGACGCCCTTGACCTGTTCCTTGTTTGCCATCGTCTGCTCCTTGATGACTGCACGCGCTCGCTTGCGCGCAATTATCAACCTTTGCGAGGGCCTTTCGTTCCGGCAGGTCGTACGGCCGGCCATCACGAATTGTATCGGCGCGCGGAAACAAAAAAAGGCCGGGCGATGCGCCCGGCCTTTCGTATTTTGAGCGAGTAAGGCGTTTGCCTTACATCATGCCGCCCATGCCGCCCATGTCGGGCATGCCGCCGCCCATCGGGGCGTCTTTCTTCGGCACTTCGGCGATCATGGCTTCCGTCGTGATCAGCAGGCCGGCAATCGACGCTGCGTCCTGCAGGGCGGTGCGCACGACCTTCACCGGGTCGACGATGCCCATCTTGATCATGTCGCCATATTCGCCGGTCTGGGCGTTGAAGCCGTAGGTATCCGACTTCTGGTCCATGATCTTGCCGACGACGATCGAGGCTTCCTCGCCTGCGTTCGACGCGATCTGGCGGGCCGGAGACTGCAGCGCGCGGCGCACGATGTTGATGCCGGCTTCCTGGTCGGCGTTGACGCCCTTTACGGTAACCGAGCGCGAGGCGAGCAGGAGAGCCGAACCGCCACCGGCCACGATGCCTTCTTCAACGGCAGCGCGGGTTGCGTTCAGCGCGTCGTCGACGCGGTCCTTGCGCTCCTTCACTTCCACTTCGGTCGCACCACCGACGCGGATGACGGCAACGCCGCCAGCGAGCTTGGCAAGACGTTCCTGCAGCTTCTCGCGGTCGTAGTCCGAGGAGGTCTCCTCGATCTGGCCCTTGATCTGGCCGACGCGGCCCTCGATCTCGGACTTCTGGCCGGCGCCATCGACGATGGTCGTGTTTTCCTTGGTGATCGAGACCTTCTTGGCGCGGCCGAGCATGTCGAGCGTGACGCTCTCGAGCTTGATGCCGAGGTCTTCGGAGATGACCTGGCCACCGGTCAGGATCGCGATGTCTTCCAGCATGGCCTTGCGGCGGTCGCCGAAGCCCGGAGCCTTGACGGCGGCGATCTTCAGGCCGCCACGCAGCTTGTTGACGACGAGCGTGGCGAGAGCCTCGCCTTCGACGTCTTCAGCGATGATGAGCAGCGGACGCGAGGACTGGACGACGGCTTCCAGGACCGGCAGCATCGACTGCAGGTTGGAGAGCTTCTTTTCGTGCAGAAGGATGTACGGATCTTCGAGGTCCGCGATCATCTTTTCCGGATTGGTCACGAAGTAGGGCGACAGGTAGCCGCGGTCGAACTGCATGCCTTCGACGACTTCCAGTTCGGTCTCGGCGGTCTTGGCTTCCTCGACGGTGATGACACCCTCGTTGCCGACCTTCTGCATGGCTTCCGCGATCATGGCGCCGATTTCGGTTTCGCCGTTGGCGGAAATCGTGCCGACCTGGGAGACTTCTTCCGAGGTCTTGATCTTCTTGGCCTTCTTCTGAAGGCTTGCGACGACTTCGGCGACGGCGAGGTCGATGCCGCGCTTCAGGTCCATCGGGTTCATGCCGGCGGCAACCGCCTTGTGGCCTTCCTGAACGATCGACTGGGCCAGGACCGTTGCGGTCGTGGTGCCGTCACCAGCGATGTCGTTGGTCTTGGAAGCGACTTCGCGCAGCATCTGCGCGCCCATGTTCTCGAACTTGTCTTCCAGTTCGATTTCCTTGGCGACCGACACGCCGTCCTTGGTGATGCGCGGAGCGCCGAAGGACTTGTCGATCACGACGTTGCGGCCTTTCGGGCCGAGCGTCACTTTGACGGCGTCTGCGAGGATGTTGACGCCTGCCAGCATGCGCTCACGCGCGCTGCGGCCGAATTTGACTTCTTTAGCTGCCATTGTTCAAAACTCCCGGGCGTTGTGCCCACTGCGAATTTTTCTGAAAGGGATGATGGGCTCGGGTTTAGCCGACGATACCCATGATGTCGGATTCCTTCATGATCAGGAGGTCCTGACCGTTGACCTTGACTTCCGTGCCCGACCACTTGCCGAACAGGATGCGGTCGCCGATCTTCACGTCGAGCGGCTGAACCTTGCCGGCCTCGTCGCGAGCGCCCGGTCCGACGGCGACGACTTCGCCTTCCGACGGCTTTTCCTTGGCGGTATCGGGGATGATGATGCCGCCAGCGGTCTTTTCTTCTGAATCCACACGGCGCACCACGACGCGATCATGCAGCGGACGGAATTTCATCTCTGCCATTGACTTGTACCTTTGAAACGTTGGCTTCGGTTGGGTTGGCACTCACTCCCGGTGAGTGCTAGCGCGCTGGACATAGTGGTGGCTCCGGCGCGAGTCAAGGATCGCGTTGGCGGGATTGTATCCACGGCCATGTTCGGCCCGTCCGGTGGGCGGTCTTACGGGGTGGCTTCGCCGTCCGCCATCGCCGTCACCGTGATCGTGGCGTTGTAGGTTTTCGGCAGCAGGGTGCCGCCGAAGGTCAATCGCGTCGTCGTCGTGACGACAGCCGTCCATGTTCCGTCCGGGCGATGCCAGAATGCCGGCGAGGTTGAGGTCTGGCTCTGCGGCAAGACCAGGCTGGAAGTGTAGAGCTCGCGGGCAAGGGCGGTGTCGAGATTGCCGTCGGGCCGGAAGGACGAAATCATCGCCGTGTCGAGCGCGGTACTGGCCGCCTCGCGGGCGCTTTGGATTCGTCCGTAGTCGACCGAGAGCGCGGCGCCCATGATCACCGGTACGGAAAGCAGGCTGGCGGCGATACAAAAATTGCCGCACCTGATTCTGGAGAAATCAAGGCGCATCGCCATCTTGGCATCCCGAATGAATATTCCGACATCGATGTCGGCGCGATCAGCCTAGTGGGCAATCCTTATCCACCGTCAAAAGCGGTGGCGAGAATTTTAAGCATTCAAAATCTTGCCGTGTGAGGGCGCCGGAACGGACACTGTCGGGCCGCCTACTTGACGATGCGCAGCTTCGACAGCTCGGCGCCGATCGCGCCGAAGGCGCTCTCCAGCGTCGCCTTGCCCGGCGCGTGGTAGTACTTGCCGAGATCGGACGCGCAGTCCTGGTAGATCTGCTTGGTGGCGGCGGCGGGGCTGGAGCCGAAGGTCACCGCGAAGACGATGATGTCGTGCGTCTTGGCCGTCGCGCACAGCGACTTCAGCCTCTGGTCGACAGCGGTTTTCGCCGCGTTCTTGTCATTGGTGCCGAAGATCAGGTTGGCGGACGCGCTGCCCAGGCGGCCATAGGCCGTCAGATCGGACTTGCTGGGATCCGGATTGTTCGGGCCTGCGGTGCCCGGCAAGTCGTATATGACGTTGTCGCCGTCCGTCATGATCATGATCGCCTTGCGCCAGCGCGGGCTGTCCCACAGCGTCGCGCCGGTCTTCGGATCGATCTCCGTGCTCTCGTCGAAGGGCACGCCAGGCGACAGCGACCGGATGCCCCATGCCATGCCGATATCGCCGAGCGTGCCGCCGCGGTTCCAGGCCGACAGGGCGTTGATCGACGCCGTGACATCGGCGTAGGAATTGGTCAGCGGCAGGATCGGCGTCGGGCAGCCGATATTCGGCCCGGTAATGCCGTTGGAGTCGTAGAGTCCGCCCGGATAGATCGTCGACGGATTGGCGATATTGTAGAAGTTGTCGGTCGAGGTCTCCCAGAAGTAAGGCTGCCAGGTGGCGACGTCGGGACCGGTGTCGGCAATCGAGTTCGCGCCGGCGCGCTCCATCACGCAGCCCTTCCACTTCGTCTTGTCGCTGGGGTCGCGCGCGCCATGCGAATGCGTGCCGACGATGAGATCGCCCTCCGGACCGGGATTGACAGTTGCCGCGTAGGGAACGATGGCGACGCGCAGATCCTCAGGCGCGGTCTCGCCGTCGAAAATCGCGTCGGCAAGGATTTTCGACGCGCTGCGCAGGGACTCGATCTTCGACGGGCTGTCGCTCCACATCGAACCGGTATTGTCGAGCACGAGGCTGACGAGCAGGCCGCCGCCGGCGCGTTTGACCTGGGTCGAAACGGCGACCTGGACCTGACTGACCTGCAGGATCGACATGAACAGCGTCTGCATCGTCGCCGTGCCATTGACGGTGATGATGTCGCCGGCAACGCTGGTGTTGACGGATGTCAGGCTGGCGTCGGAAAGCGAAAAGTTCTTGATAACGAACTTGTTGGCCAGGTTATCGAGCGTCGTCTGGTCCTGGTAGACCGTTGCGACGGCGAGCGCCGCCGCGTCGACGGCCGATTGCAGGTGGTAGCGCGTCAGCAGGAAGCGCGAGCCGTCGATGGACAGACCGACGGACGCGAGCAGCGGGACCAGAATCAAGGCGAAATTGACCGCCATCGCGCCGCGGGCATTGTCCCGCAGGACGCGCAGCCGCGACAACAAGCCCGTCGCTCGCCGCGTCGGGACGTTCGGTTCGGTTTTCCTGGCGTTCTCTGTCGTCATCGCGGCGTCTCCCGGAACAGCGCTATTCTGGCGGGATGTAGTCCCAGTTGGGGTCGGTTTCGGAGATTGCCCCGTCCATCGAGATCGCGCGGGTTTCACGCGGACGGAAAAAGGCAACCGAGGTGAGTTGGCGGGCAGTCGATTCCCACACGTAGTTGAACGGGCTCGTGTAGTTCAGCTTCGCTTCGAGCCGGATCACCGTGTCGGCCGGAAAGCCCATTTCGGTCACGTCCGTCGGATCGGGCGTCGCGAACGTCCCTCCGGCTGTCCGGTTCCACAGGACGACCGGCGTGCCGTCGGCCTTGAATCCGATGCTCGAGACCTGGATGGCGAGCGTGCGGTTGGCGTCGAAGCCCTTGATCATCTGCGTGGACGTGTTGCGGATCGTGGTGATCTCGGCCGACGTCAGCGTCGGCTCGCGCGCCAGAAGGTCGCCGGACTGGTGCACGAAGCGCAGGAACTGGTCCTCCGTCGCGTGTTCCACATAGACTTCCGCCAGCCCGAATCCGAGCACCAGCATGATCGGAAGGAACAGGATGAACTCGGTCGCCGCAACGCCGCGACGGTCGCCGCGAAAACGCGCCATCGCACCGGCGAGAGCCTGCGGGATCGAGTATTTTTCGAAACACCCTGTCATCGCCGCCTCAAAACGGTTCGTTCTTGAAGATGGAAAACCCGACCAGAATCACCGGAGCGCCGTCGGGTTGCAGGATGTCCTTCAGGAACGGCGTGACGAACTCGTGCGTCGCCGACGCCCGCATCGCGGTGATCCGCGCCGTGCCGCCGGGCTGGAAGACGAAATTGGTCGGCTTGCCCGCAGAATTGAATATGGGCGCAGGGAACACGACATCGGCCACCGTCGCGAAGTTGCGTACGTCGAGATAGACCTGCGAGCAGTCGAACATCAGCTTGGCGTCGCCGCAGACATATCCGTCGAAATCGGCCTTCGGCGTTGCGCTCTTCTGGATCTCGCCTGTCTGCAGGTGCCGGCCGACATCGTGCAGCACGAACTTCAGGTGGCTCTGCTTGTAGTAGTAGACCGACGTTTCGATGATGGTGAACACCATGAACAGGAAGATCGGCGCGATCATGCCGAATTCGAGCGCCGTCGCCGCGGACGTGCCGCGCCGAAACCTGCCGATCGCGCGGCAGATTCGCTGGACGGTCATTGCACCGCCGCTGTGGCGTGTCGGGTGCATGCATTCCATCGGTCACGGCATCCATTTGAATGAATGCTTCTATCAGCCGTTGCTTTTTGCACCGTTCATCCGCAGGCGATCATTCTCGGTTTCGCGCACACGATTCATTAACGATGCGTTGGCCCGGATCGCGACGCGACGGCTTCCAATTGCCGAAGAAAGGCTCTAATCCGACCCGGACATCCGGCCGGTCCCGGCCGGCTCACAGCAACGGGAAACAGGCGCTTGGGCATTCGGCAAATCGCGAACCTGTCGGAAATCATCGAAGGCTACGATGCGATTCTCTGCGACGTCTGGGGCGTGCTCCACAACGGCGTTCGCTCCTGGGCCGCCGCCTCGAAGGCGCTGGTCGCGGCGCGCGCCGAGGGCAGGGCGGTCGTCCTGATCACCAATGCGCCGCGTCCCAAGGGACCCGTCGCCGAACAGCTTGCAAGCCTCGGCGTGCCGGGCGAGGCCTTTGACGATATCGTCACCTCGGGCGACGTGACCCGTGCGCTGATCAGCGAGAATGCCCGCATGGTTTTCCACATCGGCCCGGACCGCGACACGTCGCTCTATGACGGGCTCGACGTCGAACTTGTCGAGGAACGCGAGGCCTCGACGGTTGTATGCACGGGCTTGTTCGACGACGATACCGAAAAGCCGTCCGACTACGCCGAGATGCTGCGGCGGCTGCGCGCCCGCAACCTGCCCTTCATCTGCGCCAATCCGGACATCGTCGTCGAACGTGGCGACCGGCTGGTCTATTGCGCCGGCGCCCTGGCCAAGGAATACGGCCTGCTCGGCGGGCGCACACTGATCGCGGGCAAGCCGCATGCGCCGATCTATCGCGAGGCCATGATGCGCGCCGGGGCCGCGCTCGGGCGCGAGATCGAGCGGTCGCGGGTTCTCGCCATCGGCGACGGCCTGACCACCGACGTCAAGGGCGCGATGGATTTCGGCATCGACCTGTTGTTCATCTCCGATGGCATCCATGCACGCGAATACGGCGCGCCGGGCAATCCGGACTACGGGAAGATGGCGGACCATCTCGACGGTTTCGGCGCCCATCCCGTCGCCACCATGCTGAAACTGGCCTGAGCGGAGCGGCGATCGTGACGTTCCGTTTCCAGTCGATCGACGAATTGCCTGACGGCCTGCGTGGCTCGGTCGTTGCGATCGGCAACTTCGACGGCGTCCATCGCGGCCATCAGTCGGTTCTGAATACCGCGCTTGGCTTTGCCGCCGACCACGGCTGCCCGGCGCTGGTGCTGACCTTCGAGCCGCATCCGCGCCAGTTGTTCCGCCCGGACGTGCCGCTGTTCCGCATCACGCCGGCGCCGATGAAGGCCGACATACTCAATGCGCTCGGCTTCGACGGCGTGGTCGAGATCCCGTTCACGCGCGAATTCTCGTCGCTCACGGCCGACGAGTTCGTCGACCGGATACTCGTCGACGGGCTCGCCGCCCGCCAGGTCGTCACCGGTTTCGATTTCCATTTCGGAAAGAACCGCCAGGGCGGCCCCGCATTCCTGATGGAAGCGGGTGAGACTCGCGGCTTTCACGTCACGCTGGTGGACGCCTATCGCGACGCCGACGCCGAGGTCATCTCGTCCAGCCGCGTGCGCGACCGCCTGCAGGCGGGCGACATCGCCGGCGCGAACGAACTGCTCGGTTACCGCTACAGCGTCGAGGAGGAGGTCGTGCGCGGCAAGCAACTCGGCCGCACGCTGGGCTTTCCGACCGCCAACATGGCGCTGCCGGAAAACGCCGCGCTCGCCCATGGCATCTATGCCGTGCGCTTCATCCGCGCCGACGGCTCCGTCCATGACGGCGTGGCGAGCTTCGGCCGCCGCCCGACTGTCGACGAGGACGGCGTCGCGCTGCTCGAAACCTATGTCTTCGGGCTGGACGAGGAAATCTACGGCGAGACCTGCCGGGTCGCAATCTGCGCCTTTCTGCGCGGCGAGGAGAAGTTCGACTCGCTCGACGCGCTCGCGGCCCAGATGAAGCATGACGAGGACCGGGCCCGCGCGATCCTCGCCGAACTCGAGCCCCTGTCCGAACTCGACCGGAAACTGACCTTCGGCTAGCGCTTCGCCGGCACGTCGGTCTTCAGCGCCAGAACGGTCGCTACCAATGCCGCGATAGAAATGAAGGTGCGAATGACGTGTCCGCGCCACCAGGAATCGCGGATCGCGGTCCAGTCGGCCGGGATGGTCTGCACCGTCCATTCCATCACCTGCGCGTTGATCGGCTGGTTCCAGAACCGGGTCAGAAGGCCGGCCGCTA
The DNA here is from genome assembly GCA_049288075.1 of Oricola sp. Taxonomy (GTDB): domain Bacteria; phylum Pseudomonadota; class Alphaproteobacteria; order Rhizobiales; family Rhizobiaceae; genus Oricola. The sequence continues at coordinate 5,211 of JBAQHA010000097.1, read as the reverse complement.
TCCCGAGCGCGAGGGCGGCGAGGTAGAAATAAAGCGCCGGCCTGCGGCTCCGGGCGAGCCAGGCGAGGGCCGCCATCAGAACCGCGAAGGCCGCGCCCATGGCGGGCAGCAGGACATTCAATCCGCGCACCAGTTCCTGATGCACGTCGATGAAGGTGGCAGCGGAGAATTGCGCGGCGCCAAGCCCGCGCCAGATTCCGAAGGTCGCGCCGGCGATCAGCGCGATCTGCATGACGGCGGCCACCTGCAGCACGTTTCGGAGAACGGCGGTTCCGGCGGCGGTCGCCGGCATTCCGGTTACTTCACTTGGCGCGGACATCGGCTTGCTCCTCGGAGACAGGTTCATTTGCAATGGTATATTGGATAAAGTAGCACTGTATTGAAATGAAAGATAGACACGAACCACCGCGCGCCTACCGCTCGCCGTTGCGCGCCGCCCAGGCGCAGCAGACCCGGCAGTCCATTCTCGACGCCGCGCGCGCGCTGTTCATCACGAAGGGCTGGGTGGGAACCACGATCGCGGCGATTGCGGCTGACGCGTCGGTATCCAACGAGACCGTGTATTCGGTGTTCGGCGCCAAGCGCGCGATTCTGCAGACGCTGATCTCCGACGCCGTGCGCGGGCACTCACCGGATGTGCCGCTGCTTCAACAGGAGACGCCCTCCGCTATCGCCGCCGCGACCGATCCGCGCCGCCAGATCGCACTGTTCGCGCGTGACATCGCCGGCGTGCTCTCGCGCGTCGCGCCCCTGATGGCGGTCCTGCGCGCCGCCGCCGAAACCGAGCCGAAACTCGCGGGCCTCTACCGGCAGATACACGAGGGGCGCAGGGCGAACCTCGCCTTCGTTGCCGAGGCGCTTGTCCGCAACGGGCCGTTGCGGGAGGGTATGGACGTCAACGCGGCCACCGCGACGATCTGGCGCCTCGCCAGCCCCGACCTGTTCCTGCTGATGCGTGATGTCGAAGGCGTGGACGGCGACGGCTATGCCACATGGCTGGAACAGAGCCTGGTCGCTCTCTTGCTGCCGTCCTGATCAGGCGAGGAAGCGCGGATCGAGCGGATGCATCGTCGCGCCGCGGATCGAAATCGCCTCGGCGGCGGGATGGCGCGGGTTGATCAGGTGGTTGAAAGCGTGCGGCATGACGACACTCGGCACTGTCATGACCGGCGATTTCGCATCGGCGCAGAAGGTATCGAACAGGTCGCGCGTGATCTTCCGGTCGTCGCGCCAGTTGTCCGGCAAATTCGGCGAAACCGGGACGACCGTGTCGGGGATGTCGATTTCCAGCAATTGATATGCTTCGGGCAGATCCTCCGCGTCGACATTGACCAAGATTTCCAGCATCGCCGTCGACGGGTGGTCGGAACAGTAGACGATTGGGCTGCCTTTGTGATTCCAGCGCCGGGCGGCGACTCCACCGCCGCGCCCCGACAGGTCGGCATAATTGGATATCCGCCACACGATCACGGTCAGGAAAACATGCCGTAGTCAATGGCGTACAGCAGTTCCTCGACCTTGTGCGCCCCGGTCTCCGACTCCAGCAATTCGACCGGAATGGCCTTTTCCATTGCGCGGTTGGGCTTGCGCAGCCAGCGATTGGCTTTTTGCTCGTCACCGAAGACCCGGTAGGCATGGGCGATGATACGCTCCAGCCGCTGCACACGGTCGGACTCGGCAAGCGTCAGGGGCTCGTTGTTCTTCTTCCGGCGGTCGAGTGTGCGGCGCGGCGCGACGATCCGGTAGATTTCGTCCGCCGAAAAGCCCAGCTTGGAAAGATCGGCGGCGCGCTGTGGCGAGACGCGAAACTGCTCGGCCGTATGGTTGTGAATATTCACTGGGACGCTCCTTCGCCAATTGCCACGAAATATATGCGCAATTGGCCAAATTCTCAAGCGCGGCGTTTTCGCCCTTTATTCCGGGACGCGCCATTGCTAGATAGCGCGCCATGACCACGGCCTTCTTCGCCACCTACCGAATTATCGGCCCGGCCTGCCGCTGAATTGGCGCCGCAGGACCGGGTACACGCGCATTTTATCCGCGCGCCCTTTTCCGTTTTCCGTTATTGACCGCTGCAACCACTCCCGCGCAGCCTGAAACGAATGCAAAGAATGACCGATTCCGCTGACAAAAAAGAGCTGGACTATTCCAGCACGCTCTATCTGCCCGAAACCGAATTTCCGATGCGCGCCGGCCTGCCGCAGAAGGAACCCGAGATCGTCGCCCGCTGGCAGGACTTGGACCTGTACAGGAAGCTGCGCGAAGACGCCAAGGGCCGGCCGCTCTACGTGCTGCACGACGGCCCGCCCTACGCCAACGGCAACATCCATATCGGCCACGCGCTCAACAAGATCCTTAAGGACGTGATCACGCGCTCGTTCCAGATGCGCGGTTACGATTCCAACTACGTGCCGGGCTGGGACTGCCACGGCCTGCCGATCGAGTGGAAGATCGAGGAACAATACCGCGCCAAGGGCAAGAACAAGGACGAGGTGCCGGTCAACGAATTCCGCCAGGAATGCCGCGACTTCGCCGCCCACTGGATCAAGGTCCAGTCCGGCGAGTTCAAGCGCCTCGGCATCGAGGGCGATTTCGACAAGCCCTATACGACGATGGATTTCCACGCGGAGAGCCGCATCGCCGGCGAACTGCTGAAATTCGCCATGTCCGGCCAGCTCTATCGCGGCTCCAAGCCGGTGATGTGGTCTGTCGTCGAGCGCACCGCGCTGGCCGAGGCCGAGGTCGAGTACCAGGACTACGAGAGCGATACGATCTGGGTGAAGTTCCCGGTGGTGACTGGTCAGGACGATCTCAAGGGCAACTTCGTCGTCATCTGGACGACGACCCCCTGGACCATCCCCGGCAACCGCGCGATCGCCTATTCCTCGCGTATCGCTTACGGCCTCTACGAGGTGACCGCTGCCGAGAATGATTTCGGTCCGCGTCCGGGCGAGAAACTGATCTTCGCCGATGCGCTCGCCGAGGAATCCTTCGCCAAGGCGAAGCTGGAATACAAACGCCTGCGCGACGTGAAGGCCGATGAACTGGCCGCGATTACTTGCCATCACCCGTTGCACGGTTTCGGCGGCGGCTACGAGTTCCTCGTGCCGCTGCTCGAAGGCGAGCACGTGACCGATGACGCCGGCACAGGCTTTGTCCACACGGCTCCCGGCCACGGCCGCGAGGACTTCGATGTCTGGATGCAGCATTCGCGCACGCTTGAAGCCTGCGAGATCGCGACGGCGATCCCCTTCACGGTCGACGACGACGGTTTCCTGACGGATGACGCGCCGGGCTTCGGACCGGACCGCGAGGGCGGGCCGGCGCGCGTCATCGACGACAAGGGCAAGAAGGGCGACGCCAACCAGGCGGTCATCACCGCGCTGATCGAGCGGAACATGCTGTTTGCGCGCGGCCGGCTGAAGCACACCTATCCGCATTCCTGGCGGTCGAAGAAGCCGGTCATTTTCCGCAACACGCCGCAATGGTTCGTCCACATGGACATGGACCTCGGCGACGACACGACACTGCGCTCGCGGGCTCTGAAGGCCATCGACGACACCCGCTTCGTGCCGGCCGCCGGGCAGACCCGGCTGAAGGCGATGATCGCCGACCGGCCCGATTGGGTTCTCTCCCGCCAGCGCGCCTGGGGCGTGCCGATCTGCGTCTTCGCCGACGTGGAAGGTAATGTCCTGAAGGACGAGGCGGTCAACAAGCGCATCCTCGAGGCCTTCGAGAAGGAAGGCGCAGACGCCTGGTTCGCCGACGGCGCCAAGGAGCGCTTCCTCGGCAACGACCACGACCCGGCCAAGTGGCTGCAGGTCAGGGACATCCTCGATGTCTGGTTCGATTCAGGCTGCACCCACGCCTTCACGCTGGAGGACCGCCCGGACCTGAAATGGCCGGCCGACGTCTATCTCGAAGGCTCCGACCAGCATCGCGGCTGGTTCCATTCCTCGCTGCTGGAAAGCTGCGGTACCCGCGGCCGCGCGCCCTACGACACCGTCATCACCCATGGCTTCACCATGGCCGAGGACGGCAAGAAGATGTCGAAGTCGCTCGGCAACACAGTGACGCCGCAGGACGTGATGAAGGAATCGGGCGCCGACATCCTGCGCCTGTGGGTGATGAACACCGACTACTGGGAAGACCAGCGCCTCGGCAAGACGATCATCCAGACCAATATCGACGCCTATCGCAAGATGCGCAACACGATCCGCTGGATGCTCGGCACGCTTGCCCATGACGAGGGCGAGAGCGTCGAATATGCCGACATGCCGGAGCTGGAGCGGCTGATGCTGCACCGGCTGTGGGAACTCGATGAGATCGTCAACAAGGGTTACGACGACTTCGACTTCAAGCGTATCTCGCGCCACCTGCTCGACTTCATGGTGCTGGAACTGTCGGCCTTCTATTTCGACATCCGCAAGGATGCGCTCTATTGCGACGCGCCGTCGAGCGTGAAGCGCCGGGCCGCGCTGCAGGTCGTCCACCACATCTTCGACCGCGTCACGACCTGGCTCGCGCCGATGCTCCCCTTCACCACCGAGGAGGCCTGGCTGTCGCGTTATCCCGACGCCGTGTCGGTGCATCTGGAGCAGTTCCGCAAGTGCCCGGCCGAGTGGCGCAACGACGCGCTTGCGGCGAAATGGAAGAAGGTGCGCCAGGTGCGCCGTGTCGTCACCGGCGCGCTCGAAATCGAGCGCAAGGAAAAGCGCATCGGCTCCTCGCTGGAGGCCGCGCCCTTCGTCCATGTCACCGACGGCGCGCTGCGCGAGGCGATCGAGGATCTCGACATGGCCGAGATCTGCATCACCTCGGCCATCTCGGTGTCGCCGAAGAATGCGCCGGGCGGGGCGTTCGCGCTGCCGGAAGTGGCCGGAGTGGCGGTTGTGCCGGCGCTCGCCAGGGGCCGCAAATGCGCCCGTTCCTGGCGCGTGACGGAAGACGTCGGCTCCGATCCGGAGTTTCCCGACGTTTCGGCCCGCGACGCCGCCGCGTTGCGCGAACTCAAGGCGCTCGGCCGCCTGTGATCGACAAGGACAATGCGCGGTGCGTCGGCGCCGCGCATTGCCGATTTGGGCGTTTTTCGCTACAGCATCATCAATTCGCCGGATTTACCGGTCAGCGCGAAGGCACACAGACAGGAAGCCTTCGACCAGAGGAATGGCAGAATCGTGATGAATCAAGCATACCGCCTTCCCGGGCTCG
>JBAQHA010000096.1:0-2518 GCA_049288075.1 Oricola sp. | reverse complement strand
TCCGCCAGCGCCGCCGGCAGATAGCCCTGCGCCATCGAAAGCCTGACGCCGTGCGCGTAGCCGCCGGACGTCACCCAGCCGACCACCCGCCAGTCGCCGTCGGCGATGCCGAGCACCGAGGACGCGCCGAAATCGGCCGACGAGCCCTTCGCCACGTTGCCGTCCGGGCCGTAGCGTTTCGGCCCGTGGCCGTGCGGCGGTTCCACCGTCCCGTAGTCGGTGTTGCCGACCTTCGCCCAGATCGGCTCGTCGCCCATCACGTCGGCATCGAGCGCGTCGACGATCAGCGACACGCGGCGCAGTTTCGGCCCCTTTTCATGTTCCAGCGCCGCCCGCTCGCGGCCGATGAAGTTGTTCTTCGCGAGCTTCACGAAGCGGTCCATCGAGCCCTCGAACGGCCCGTAGATCGGCCGCAGTTCGCGGAACCATGTCGGGAAATTCTTTTCCAGCCGCATCGACAGCAGCGCCCGCATGCCGAAATCGGCGATGCCGAATTCCTCGCCGGCCGCCTTGATGCCCGCATAGACCTTGCGCTCATAGGCCGGCGCCATCCAGATCTCGTAGCCGAGGTCGCCGGTGTAGGAGATGCGGTTGACCATGCAGGGCGCGCCCGCGACCGCCATCTCCCGATAATCCATGAAGCGGAACGCCTCGTTCGACACGTCCGCGTCGACCAGCTTCTGCAGCACCTCGCGGCTCTTCGGCCCGGCGATCGACAAGCCGACCAGCGTCTGGTCGTAGCGGTGGATCGACACCGACCTGTCCTTCGGCAGGTGTTTCTCGAACCAGCGCATGTGATATTTCTGCGCCGCGCTCGATCCCCAGATCATGAAGCGCTCGTCGGCGGCCCGGGCGATGGTGAAATCGCCGATCAGCTTGCCGACCTCGTTCAGCATCGGCGTCAGCACGATCCGGCCTGTCTTCGGCATCGTGTTGGTCATCAGCCGCGAGAGGAAGGCGTCCGCCCCCGGCCCCTTCACCTCGTATTTGGCGAAGTTGGCGATCTCGGTGACGCCGACTCGTTCCCGCACCGTCCTCACCTCGTTGCCCACATGCTCGAAATCGTTCGACCGATGGAACGAGACGATGTCCTTCGGCTCGGTGCCCTTCGGCGCGAACCACAAGGGCGTCTCCAGCCCCCACGAATCGCCCATCACCGCATTGTTCTCCTTGACCATGATGTCGTAGAGCGGCGTCGTCTGCGCCGGCCGCGCGGCGGGAAGTTCCTCGTTGGGAAAGCGGATGGAGAAGCGCCGCGAATAGTTCTCGCGCACCTTGGCGTTGGTGTAGCGCAGCGTCGCCCACTCGCCGAAGCGCGACACGTCCATGCCCCAGACGTCGAAGCCCGGATCGCCGTGGACCATCCAGTTCGACAGCGCCAGCCCGACGCCGCCGCCCTGGGAAAAGCCGGCCATCACCGCGCAGGCCGACCAGAAATTCGTCAGCCCCTGCACGGGTCCCACGAGCGGGTTTCCGTCCGGCGCGAACGTGAACGGCCCGTTGATGATCTGCTTGATGCCCGCCTGCTCGATCGCCGGGAAGTGACGGAACCCGACTTCCAGCGACGGCGCGATGCGGTCGATGTCGGGCTGCAGCAATTCGTGGCCGAAATCCCATGGCGTGTTGACCGGCGACCACGGCTTGCACGCCTTCTCGTAGGTGCCGAGCAGCATGCCCTGGCGCTCCTGGCGCGTGTAGATCTCGCCCTTGAAGTCGATGACGTGGCACAGTTCGCGCCCCGACGACTGGTTGTATTCGATGACCTCCGGCATGTCCTCGGTGAGCAGATACATGTGCTCCATCGCCAGCACCGGCAGTTCGAGCCCGACCATGCGGCCGATCTCGCGCGCCCACAGCCCGCCCGCATTGACCACATGGTCGGCCTTCACCGTGCCCTGTTCGGTGATGACGTTCCAGGTGCCGTCGGCACGCTGCGTCAGTTCCTTGACCGGGTTGCGCAGCACGATCTCCGCGCCCAGCATCTTCGCCGCCTTGGCATAGGCATGCGTCGTGCCCGATGGATCGAGATGGCCTTCCACCGGGTCCCACAGCGCGCCGACGAAATTCGTCTCGTCCATGATCGGGAACATGGCTTTCGCTTCCGACGGCGTCACCAGTTCCGTGTCCATGCCGAGATAGCGGCATTTCGCGTGGACGAGGCGCAGGAAATCCATCCGCTCCGGCGTATCCGCCATCTGGAAACCGCCGACGAGATGCAGCGAGCACGACTGCCCGGTCAGTTTCTCGAGTTCCTCGTAGAGCGAGATCGTGTAGGCCTGCAGCTTGGCCACGTTCGGGTCGCCGTTCAGCGTATGGAACCCGCCAGCCGCGTGCCATGTCGAGCCCGAGGTCAGTTCCGACCGCTCGATCAGCATGACGTCGGTCCAGCCGGCTTTGGCCAGGTGATACAGCACCGAGCAGCCGACCACCCCGCCCCCGATGACGACAACGCGTGTTTCCGTTTTCATGGATTACCCCTCCGGCGTTCGTGATGCATGGATCCCGGTCTCCGCTTCGC